>JAWWOY010000466.1:0-6405 GCA_033851195.1 Kribbellaceae bacterium
ATGATCACAACGTGGCGTTGGGATCGAGGCGACCAACTCCCAAACGGGCGCCAGCTCGGCACAGAGTGGCTCAGCCAGATCCGAGCAGCACTCGATCGATACCGCTTGGACGTTCGTCGTTGACCGCTCGCGGTCACCGATGACCGTACTGCTTCGGGCTGTCATCGGCGGCTCGACAATGCTCCTCACGACGCTGCCGCGCTTGGGCTCAGAACTGCTTGCCCCACCGGCATGGAGGCGAGGAGGCGTAGTTTCTCGTCGCTCTCGCTACCCTGATCGGCGTAGTAGAGGACCAGGAGCAGATCGTCGACAGGGAGCTTGTCTCGGTGCAGGCGCAGCTCACCGACGACGGGATGGTTCACGGTGGTGGTGCCGCCTTCGAGGCTGCGGACGTCGTGGCGCGCCCAGAGAGTTCGGAACCGCTCGCTCGACAGGGCAAGCTCGCCCACCAATTCCACGAATCGCGGGTTGTCAATGTCGTCGCCGATGGACTTTCTGAAGGCAGCGATGAATCCTTCCGTGGAGCGCGTCCGGTCCTGCTGGAACGCCTGCTCCTCAGGATCGAGGAGCAGCGATCGGAGACGGTTGTACCCGGGCTGAAGGCGCGGAGAGAGCGCGACTGCGAGCCGGTTGGATGCAAGTACATCGAACGCGCGCCCCTCCACGAACGCGGGAACCTGCACGCTCGCCAGGAGCTGATGCAACCGCGCGGGCACGCGTTCAGGCTTCCGGCGCCGCGGCGGCCTCGGGCGCGAGGCGGCCAGGCCGAGGAGGTATTCCTGCTCGAGCTCGTCAAGGTGCAGGACCCGCGCGAGCGATTCGAGGACCTGCGGTGAGGGGTTCTTGTCGCGGCCGCGCTCCAGCCGCAGGTAGTAGTCGGCACTGATGCCCGCGAGCATGGCGACTTCTTCACGGCGAAGCCCGGGAACGCGGCGATTCGCACCCGCCGGAAGCCCGACCTGCTCCGGAGTGACCAGCGCCCGCCGGGCACGGAGGTAACTGCCGAGCAGGTTGGCGCGGTCGTCGTCGCTCATATTCAGCATCGTAGTTCGGGGCCCCCTCAGCTAAGGGGGCCCTGATAGGACCCCGGAAGACGGGGGTACTGCCTCCGGCCGGAGAACAGATCAACACTGAAGGTGTCGCCGCTCAGGAAAGGGTCTGAAAACGGCGATGCCGAAGACCGTGCTGGTCGCCGGGGGCACCCACGTGATGCGGCTGGTGGGACAGTTCGACCGGCGCACGCGATCCTTCGTTCCCAGCCTCGGCAAGAAGTACGCGGTCACCTCGGCAAGGCCGAGCGCATCCTCGCATGGAAGCCCCGACCGGTAACCCAAACCCCTCATCGACTGCGCCCACCAGCTTGTCGCTGTCGGCGCCCTGAGCAGGAGCAATCAATGGACATCACCAACCGCACCGTCTTCATCGCCGGCGCTACCTCGGGAATCGGTCTCGAGCTCGCTCGCCGCTTCGCCGCGGCCGGCAGTGCCGTCATCGTCGGCGGCCGACGAACCGACCTGCTCGACCAACTCGCGGCTGAGGGGTTCGCCACCGTTCCCATCGACGTGACCGACCAGGACAGCATCGACCGTTCCCGCGACACGATCCTCCACAGCCACCCGAGCCTCGACACGATCGTGACGATGTCCGGGGTCATGTTCTCCGAGGACCTGCGCGATCCCGCACACTTCAGTGCCGCGGAGAAGGCGATCGACACCAACCTCCTCGGCACCATCCGCGTCATCGACGCGTTCACCCCGCACCTGATCGGACGCGGCACCGGCACCATCATCACGGTCACCTCGGGCATCGGGTTCCTGCCGTTCCCGGTGATGCCAACCTACGCCGCCTCGAAGGCCGGCGTGCACGCCTACTCCGAGGCGTTGCGCGCGCAACTGGACGGCACCGGCATCGAGGTCTCCGAACTCGTCCCCCCGGCTGTCGCCACCACGTCGGAGCACGCACAGCGCAACCCCCGCGCGCTCAAATTGGCCGAGTTCGCCACCGAGGTGATGGACCTGCTCCAGACCGACCCCACTCCGCACGAGATCCTCGTCAATGGCGTGCTGATGCACCGGTGGGCCGAGCGCGACGGCACCTACGACGAGTTGGTCGCCCAGCGGTCGCAGGCGCTCGCGATGCTCCCGAGCCGTCAGTAAGCACGACGGCCGCTCGGGGCGTCGAGACGCGGCATCGATGGGCGGCCGAGGGCGGGCCCGGCATGGTGAACCAGGTCTTTAAGCGCAAGAAGATCACCGCGGGGTCCTGGGTGTCGACAAACGATCGTTTTCTGGACATCCTCTGCGCGTGCCCGGGTTGGCGTAGATGGATGGATGGACTGGAGTTGAACTCGTGCCCGGGACGACCGTCTCATTACGAGTCCGTTGCCCTAAGCACCAACCACGCCACGACCCCCGGCCTTGGGCAGTAATCATGCTCAGTGGCCGGGGGTCGTTGACGACTGTTCAGGGCCCTTCGGGGGCACCTCGGGGGCACGGATCCCTGAGATTCGACTCGCCTTCCTCCTAGTGTGGGTTCTTTCCTCGGCCGCGGTATCGGAGGTACAGACCGATCAGGACGAGAATGACGCAGACGACCGCACCTATAAACTCCATTCGCCGAGGCCCTGGATTTGTGAGGCGTCTGGACAGCACCAGGCCTGTTAGCGCAAGAATCGTGAGCACCACGAGATACCCCCATTCTGGAGGCCTCGGTCGAAATCGGTTGCTGAGCATTGAACTCCCTAGTATGAGTGCGCAGTGAGCCAAGAGCCGCCTTTCCACGGGGGGCGCCAGACGTAGACCAGGTACAGCCTTCTACCGTCGCTGTAGGCGTTCTGGGCGGCATCGAACAGGATCATCACATGCCGCACGCCGTGCCTATCCCACACCTGCCCCGTCCCCGTGGTAGCAGCAAAACCCAGGCCCGGCTCGGCGCATGGTAATAGCCTGCGCAGAGCTCCAGCGCTTATGTCTTCCCGTCTGCCGTTCAGCCCACGCGTAGCGCGATCAGGAGACGCCGGAGGGGCCAAGGTGGAGCGCCCCACTGGACGTACGACCTTGGCCCCTCCGGTGGCTTCTGATAGGTCCTGACTGGGCTGAGCGGCAGACGGGAAGACGCACCCCGACCCCACTCCGACCTAGCCGGCCAATCGACCCCGTCATCCCGGAGTCGTGAGGCCCCCGCCGGAGGCGGTTGCCCTTGGCTCTGGTGAAGAACTCCGAGGGCGGGCGCGGGCGGTGAACGGCCGGAGGCCGCATGCGCACGCCCGCGCCTTGATCCATAAGAGCCAAATTCGGCAGTTGACCAGACCCGGGCGATGTCCTGTGCCGGGTGATGTGCGTCAGTTCCTCGCCGGCTGATCTGCGACAGTCGGTCCTGTTTCGGCGATTCTGACCGGTAGGTGTCTTCGTGGGGCACCTTCGGGTCAGGGGGCCGGGGATGGTGCTGGTTGTCTTGTCTGTCGTTGAGCAGAGGTTGGACGCGGTCCGGGCGGTGTTGGCCGGAGAGAGCGTGGTCGAGGTCGCAGCCCGCTATGGAGTTGCGCGGTCGACGTTGCATCGCTGGATCGGCCGCTATCTGGAGGGGTCGGTCGCCGGGTTGGCGGATCGGTCGCATCGGCCGCGGTCGTGTCCGCATCGAGTGGATGCGTTGGTGGAGTCGGCTATTGCGGAGATGCGCCGCAAGCATCCGCGGTGGGGGTCGAAACGGATCCGGCTGGAGCTGCTCCGCCGGCTGCCGCCGACCTGGCCCGAGGGTGTTCCGCCGCCGGCCGAGCGGACCGTGAACCGGATCTTGGTCCGCCAGGGCTTGGTCCGTCCCCGGCCGCGGAAACGGCCGAGAAGCTCATATCGACGGTTCGAGCGGCCGGCGCCGATGCAGCTGTGGGCCGTCGACATCGTCGAAGGGGTCTGGTTGGTCAACGAGGTGACCGGGGTGCTGCGGGAAGCCAAGGTCGTGACCGGTGTCGATGACCATTCCCGGTTCTGCGTGATGGCCAGGGTGACCGAGCGGGCCACCAGCCGGGCCGTCTGTTATGCGTTCGCCCAGGCGCTGGTGAAGTTCGGGCCACCGGAGGAAGTGCTCAGCGACAATGGGAAACAGTTCACCGACCGGTTCGGGAAGGGCGGGGAGGTGATGTTCGACCGGATCTGCCGCAAGAACGGGATCCGGCATCGGCTGACCGAGCCGGCCACACCGAATCAGAACGGCAAGGTGGAACGATTCCACGGCACTCTGCGGCCTGACTTCTTCGACGTCACCGGCCACTTTCCCAGCATCGAGGCGGCGCAGGCGGCGGTCGACGCCTGGGTCGAGGATTACAACTGCGAGCGGCCGCACCAGGCGTTGGACCCGAAGTGGCCCGTCACCCCGTCGGAGCGGTTTGCGCCGGTCCCGGCCGAGCAGCGTGAGCTGCTGCCGCTGTGGCTGCCACCGACCCTCGACCCGGCTGCCCAGACGGCCGCAGTTGGTGATCGTGACCAGACCGGTGCTGATGATCATGGTGATCGCCCGTCGCCGGTGGCAACGGGCGCCGAGTGGTCTGGTGGACCTATCGAGTTCGATCTGGTGGTGCCGCCGTCGGGGAACATGTGGGTGTCGGGTCGGCAGTTCTGGCTCGGACCGGCCAGGGCCGGGTTGACGGTCCGGTTCTGGGCCGACCCGCAGGTAATCCACCTCGGCATCGCCGGCGTCCGGGTCAAGAGCGTCATCTCCCATCTCACGGTCGCCGACCTGGCTCGGCTGATCACCGCCCACGGTGCGGTGCCGGCAGGCCCGCCGCCGATCCCCACCCGACCGGACTCGCTGGGTGATGGTGAGGCGGTCGAGGTTGACCGGGTCGTCTCTCCCGCCGGCACGTTCGCGTTGAGCGGGCACGTATTGACCGGGGCAGCGCTGCTCGCCGGCCGTCAGGTCGGGATCCGGATCGAACCATCGGTGCTGTTGCTGTTCGACCTCGACACCCGTGAACTGCTCCGCACCCGGCCGAACCCGCTGACCGAGAAGCAGGTCCTGCGGCTGCGTGGACTCCGCCCGGCCGGCCCGCCACCACGACCCAGCCTCGAGCCCGTCACCGTCCAACGCCTCGCCGACCGCACCGGGGTCATCTCCGTCGCCAAACAGCGGATCGGTCTCGGCCGGGCGTTCGCCCGCCAAACCCTGACCGCCCACGTGTCCGAGACCACCATCACCGTCGAGCTCGGCGACGGAGACACCCACGTCGCCCGCCGCACCACCACCATGGCCGCCGTTAATATCAAGTCAAGGCCGCCACGAACGGCCACAAAAACCTAGACCTGCTGTTGCACATCAGCTGGCACAAATCTGAAGCGCATCAACCGTCACTAGGCAACCAGACCCGGGCGAGGAAGTTGCCCTCTGGTCTGGGAATTCGGGTGGAGCTGCCTATCGGGAATGGCTAGCTGGTGTTGGAAAGGTGACGGTAGATGGTGGGCCGGGTGACGCCGAACTCTGTCGCGATCTGGGCAACGGTGTAGCGCCGCTTCCCGTCGTCCCGGTTTCTTCGTACATCTGCCGCGCCAGCCTCACCTGGCGGGCGCCGAGTTTGGGTTTCTGGCCGCCGGTGCGCCCGCGAGCCCGCGCAGCCGCGAGCCCGTCGATGGTGCGTTCCGACATCAGTGCGTGTTCGAACTCGGCAATGGAGCCGAGGATCTGGAAGAACATTCGCCCGACTGCGGTGGAGGTGTCGATGCCCTGGTCGAGCACCACCAGGTCCACCCCGCGCGTCTGCAGGTCTTTGGACAGCTCGATGAGGTGTTCCAGCGATCGGCCGAGCTGGTCCAGCTTGGTGATCACCAACTGGTCGCCCTTTCGGTTGGCCGACAACAAGGCCCGGTCGAGTTCCGGCCGGCGCGCGAGCTTGCCGGAGGCTTTGTCGATGAACACGGCGTCGCAGCCGGCCGCGCGGAGGGCGTCGTGCTGGGCCTCGGGGTGCTGGTCGCGGGTGGAGACTCGTCCGTAGACGATTCGCATGGGCGGGACTGTATCGCGAGCCCCCGAGCACTTGACGTTGCTGCGTACACGGCATTCGTTACAACTTTCCCCGCCGGAACGCCGCGGGGTCTCAGAGTGTCTCGCGAACGAGCGTTACCGGACACCAGTGGGTGGAGGTGTCTACGGTCCGTAGGCTGCTTGGGCCCGCGCTGACGCCGAGCGCCTCGTTGCCTGCACCGCTGAGGGGGCGTCACCGGTGAGCTGGGCGACGTTGACCGCACGACCGGTCGGGTAAGCGTCCCTCGTCGAGCCATCCGACGGCCGCCAGCTTTGGTTGGGTGGACGATGGCAGCAAGGTTGCCGTCAGGAAACGTCGATTCGATACCGCTCAGCCAAGTCTTGGACGCCGAGCGCCTGTCCGGTCAACGCCATACTGTCGAGGTCGGCGGCGAA
>JAWWOY010000477.1:0-3667 GCA_033851195.1 Kribbellaceae bacterium
GTCGAGCGGAACGCCGGCCTCTTCTCGGGCTGCTGGTGCACGTGGTTCCACGCGCAGGACCGCGAGGAGGAGGAGCGCAACCGGCCCTACAAGCAACGCATGGTCCGCGAAGGGGTCGCGCACGCAGCGTTGGTCTTCGAGGGGGATGAGGCGGTCGCCTGGGCGGAGTACGGTAAGCCCGACGAACTCCCGAACATCCACCACCGCAAGCAGTACGAGGAGAGCGCAGTCACCACGCCGGACTACCGGATCACCTGCATCTACGTCGACAAGCGGCACAGGCGATCCGGGCTGGCCGCCCTCGCGTTGCGCGGTGCGCTCGACCTGATCGCCCGAGCGGGAGGTGGCCGGGTCGAGAGCTACCCACAGGACACGCCGGGCAGGAAGGTCAACCCGTCGTTCTTGTACAACGGCACCCGTCACATGTACGAGGAGGCCGGCTTCGCCTACGACCGCCCGAAGGGCAAGAACCACTGCGTGATGACGATGACGGTCGAGGCGGCCAGCTGACACGGCTCACCTTCGCGGTGTCTTGGGCCAAATTAGGCGCAGCGCGACGTGCGCCCTGGCCCAGCCGGCATCTGTACTGCTGACACCTCGAGTCCCCACTGGACAAGGTGGTGCGCGCTCATCGGCATGAGCGCGGATCGCGGCAGAAGAGGACGTTGAGCTAGACGCCAAAGTAGGGTCGGCACCGTTCGTAGCCGGCAACCTCGGCCTTGGGACGGTTCGACCGGGTCCAGTTCTCCCGCGTGAGTCGAAGGCGGTCTGAGACGAGCACCTCGTCGCCTCGGGCGTCCCTCGAGATGCCGTCCGGTTCGTAGCCGAGCCTTCGGGATACGCCTTGCGAGGAGTGATTGTCCTGGAAGACCTCCGTTACGGCGGCCTCAGCCCCCAAGTTGTCGAACGCCAAGGTAAGGAGGCCGATGCGAGCCTCTGTGCCGAACCCCTTGCGCTGACAGGACAGGCCAAGCCACGACGACGTGGTGACCTCGCGCACGACGCGGAAATCGCGCGCTCTCAGCGTGACCATGCCGATGGGCTGCCCATCCGCGAACACACACAGGCCGAGTCGCCAGCTGTCAGGGCTCCATCCGGCAAGTTGACCCCAGTGCTCGCGCACGACGAAACGAGCACGGTCCTGCGGTGTGCCTTCCGTCCACGGCGTGAGGAAGGGCCGCTCCGAAGGATGGTGCACCCCGGCGGCAGCGATCTCGGCAACTTCGGCCAGTTCCTGCTCGGTGGGAAGACGAAGGTTCAGGCGGTCCGTGGTGACCTGCAGCCGATAGACGGGCCAGATGTCGGAGAGCATGCGGGGAGTGTTACGAACGGGACGAGTGCAAGTCGAATCGTTTTTCCGCGCTCCCGCTCTCTGTGGCATGTGCGGGCAGTTCTCGGAGCCTTAGTTCCGGGTGCGCTCTTCGGCGAGAGCGCGCGGGACGCCGAATCTGGTGCGGCAGGAAGGGCAGGTTGCGTCCCCAACGAGATAGAGGATCCCCGCCGCCACGTCGCTGTGACAATGGCGCGCTGCTAGATCGTGCATGCGGGCGGCGCCATCGCTGAGGTCGTCCGGCCTCGCCGGGATGATCGGCGTCGGCGTTGAGGTTCCAGGTTCCATCGTCGGCGACGGTGGATCTGAAGTCGGGGCCTGCGAGGTCCAGGTAGAGGTACTCGAGACACTGCGGACAGGCCACACCGAGTTCCTCGTCGGCTAGGGCTTCGAGCCGGTTTTGTCAGGTTGGGATGCCCTCGAGGGCCAGCCGCGCGCATACGAACTCGACCGGCCCGTCGGCCAGCGCCAGATTCTGTTCGGCCATGTCACGCAGTGCGCTCAACTCGGCTGAGTACCGGTGTCTGATCTCTGTGAAGGCTTCTGCACCGTCATCGGCGGCGATGATCGCGGCGGCGAGATGTAGTGGTTCAACGTAGCCCGCGGGTGAATGCCGCACGGCCATGCTCGTCAAGGCGGGGAGAGCCGCATAACTAGCGCCTAGACGGTACCTTGGTGACACAGTCGGCCCCAGAGCTCATCCCAAACGCCTCGGTCGTCGCCTGTCCCAGCCTCGGCTGCCGCGAGCAGGTTCGGAACGTCCCGCGCCGACCCGTAGGCGTCTTGCAGGGCAACCCAGTTGGTCATGCTCCGGATCCAAGCAGACGCACGCGGCTGGTGCGCGCTCATCGGCATGTCCGAGCGCATCGCGGCGTGTGCGGATGTTTTCCGGGACGGACGCGGGCGACCCGACCATTCATCGGTACAGTCGTGGGCATGTGTGCTGGTGCGTCCGTGACTCGTCCCCGCCGTTTTTTAGCTGACGGCGCTGGGACAGTCTGTAGGTAAGTTCCTCGGTTACGCGCCGCCGGCTTCCAGCCGGGCGGCCGTTTACCGTTTCCTGGCCCCTGCCGTCCCACAGGAGCCGCCACATGTACGCACACAAGCACCCCGAGCCGACCGATCCGCGCGTCGGACCTGCAATCGTTTACCTGATCGTTGGCCTTCCCGGCGCAGGGAAAACAACTCACGCGAAGGAACTGGAGATCAGCGCGTCGGCCCTACGGCTAACGCCAGGGGAGTGGCAGATCGTGCTGTTTGGCGATCAAAACCCACCAGACAAGCGTGACCGCGTTGAAGGCAAGTTGGTTCAGCTCGGCATGCGGGCCGCGGAACTGGGCACCAATGTCGACTTCGACTTCGGGTTCTGGGGAAAGGACGAACGATCAGCGCTCCGCTGGATCGCTGGCGCCGTCGGCGCGCGTAGCCAAGTCGTCTACCTGCCGATTGACGACGAGGAGCAACGCAGGCGTGTGACCAACCGGTTCGCAACTACGCCCGATCGAACGTTCCACATGAGCGACGTTGAACTTGAGCAGTGGCGGGCCCAGTTTCAAGCGCCGGACGACGAAGAACTGCGCGGTTCTCAGATTCCACCCGTCCCACCGGAGCACGCGACATGGTCGGAGTGGGCCTCGCAGCGCTGGCCGTCCTTGCCTGATCAGTACGCAACGACCGCCGCTAATTCCCGCTACTCACACGAACCATGACCCCCATACGTTGCTTCGAATCACCATGCGCACCTCAGCAGATTCGTAGGGGTGTTGCAGGGCCACCGCCATATCCGAGGAAAGAAGACCATCGTCAGTCGGAAATGCGGGTCAGGAAGCCCGGGAGCAAACCTGGTACCAGCATCCTGCAACGCGAAAACCCCGCGTCATCCACCTGGCTGGACATGGGGTTTTGCTGCCGCGCTCGGG
This sequence comes from Kribbellaceae bacterium, assembly GCA_033851195.1. GTDB lineage: Bacteria > Actinomycetota > Actinomycetes > Propionibacteriales > Kribbellaceae > Kribbella. Next base: position 3,250 of record JAWWOY010000477.1, read on the forward strand.
GGATTTAGCAAGCCTGTTCGCAACCGGCGGGCGATGGGGCTCCCGCTAGTCGCCCTAGGTCAGCTCCTTGCGCATCTGAGCGCATGTCGTCTCGTACCGCGTGATCAAGCCGTCAGGGTTCTGATGGTCCCAAGATTCGAGTATCTCGTCGTATGCGACATAGCCCAGCCGCTCGTAGAGTGCACGGGCTCGGGGGTTACTCAGCTCGACACCGATCTCGGCCCGATCAAGACCTCGGGCCAAGATCCGCTGCTCAGCAGCCCCAATGAGCACTGTCCCGATCCCGCAGGACTGCAACGCTGGGTGCACGGACAACTGAGTCAGCGAACCTGCACCGGGATACGGCAGGTAGTCGACTGCGCCGATAGCTACGGGCAGGTCGGTCTTCGTGCAGACGGCAAGGTAGTCGACCTCCCCG
>JAWWOY010000489.1:0-10016 GCA_033851195.1 Kribbellaceae bacterium
GAACGGTCCCGCCACCCGCGAGGGCGACGGGACCGGAGTGGAACTACGAGCGGTAGCCGGGGGCCAGGCCGCTGATGGCGTCGCCCATCCGGTGCACGCGCAGCGCGTTGGTGGAGCCGGGGATGCTCGGCGGGCTGCCGGCCACGATGACGACCAGGTCGCCCTTCTGCAGCTTGCCGAGCTCGAGCAGCCGCTGGTCCACCTGGCGCACCATGTCGTCGGTGTGGTCGACGGTCGGGACGATGAAAGTCTCGATCCCCCAGACCACGCTCAACCAGGAGCTGACCAGCGGGTCCGGGGTGAAGGCCAGCACCGGGATCTCGGTGCGGTACCGGGCCAGCCGCAGCGCGGTGTCGCCGCTCTGGGTGAAGGCGACCAGGAACTTCGCCTCCATCCGGTCGGCCACATCGGCGGCGGCCTTCGCGATCACGCCGCCCTTGGTCCGAGGCTCCCAGTCGATCGACGCGATCCGGCCGAGGCCGTGCTCCTCGGTCGAGGCGACGATCCGAGCCATTGTCTTGACCGTCTCGATCGGGAACCGGCCGACGCTGGTCTCGCCGGACAGCATCACCGCGTCCGCGCCGTCCAGCACCGCGTTCGCGACGTCGGAGGCCTCGGCCCGGGTGGGCCGCGGCGCCGAGATCATCGACTCCAGCATCTGGGTGGCGACGATCACCGGCTTCGCGTTCAGGCGGGCCTGGTCGATGATCAGCTTCTGGACCAGCGGCACCTCCTCCAGCGGGAGCTCGACGCCGAGGTCACCGCGGGCCACCATGAAGCCGTCGAAGGCCTCGATGATCTCGTCCAGGTTGGCGACCGCCTGCGGCTTCTCGATCTTGGCGATCACCGGTACCCGGAGACCTTCCTCGTCCATGATCTTGTGCACCAACTGGATGTCGGCGCCGTCGCGCACGAAGGACAGCGCGATCATGTCGGCCGGCAGGTGCAGGGCCCAGCGCAGGTCCTCGATGTCCTTCTCGGACATCGCCGGCACGCTCACCGCGACGCCGGGCAGGTTGATGCCCTTGTGGTTCGAGACCGGGCCGCCGACGACGACGCGGCAGACCACGTCGGTCTCGGTCACCTCCTCGGCCACCAGGGCGATCCGGCCGTCGTCGATCAACAGCTGGTCACCCGGCCTCACATCGTGGGGCAGGCCGTCGTACGTGGTCCCGCAGATGGTCCGGTCGCCGACGACTTCCCGGGTGGTGATGGTGAAGCGCTCGCCGTAGGTGAGGGTGGCCTTCCCTTCGGCGAATTCTGCCAGCCGGATCTTCGGGCCCTGCAGGTCGACGAGGATGCCGACGGTGTGGCCGGTCTCGGCCGCTGCGGTTCGAATCCGGTGGTAGATGCGCTCATGCTCGGCGTGGGCGCCGTGGCTGAGGTTCAGCCGGGCGACATCCATACCCGCTTGGACGAGTTCCAGGACACGCTCGGGGGCGGCCGTAGCCGGGCCAAGCGTACAAACGATCTTTGCGCGACGCACGTCACAAAACCCTACTCCTACAAGACCACTGGCCCGCTGGTCCACCCCCGTTACCGCCGGATTAACAACACGTGTCGGGCTCACCGGTCAGGGGACGATCGGGGTGTAGGGCCCGACCGTGATGTCGCCCGTGAGTTCCACCACGGCGGTCTGCAGACCGATCGGCTTGCCGTTCGCGTAGGTGATCAGCGCGACTTCGGCCTGCCGGCGCAACGTGTAGCCGAGGGCGAACGCGTACGCCGCTCCCCCGGTGGTCCCGTTGGTAAAGGTGGTCACCGACCGGCCGTTGACGACCTTCAGGTCGGGGCCGACCTGGTGATGCAGATGACCCGACAGCACCAGCGTCGCGCACCCGCGGGTGGCCGTCTCCGAGCCCGAGGCCGGGTTGTGCACCACCATGGTGGAGATCTGCTTGTCGCCGGTCTCTTTGCAGGCGACGTCGGCGAGCCGCGTCCCCTGCTGGGTCGGGGTCTCCTTCCCCGGGGTGCTGGCACTGCCCAGCCCGGTCCTGGTCGGATCGCTGTCGCCGAAGAAGCGGATCCCCTCCACGTCGACCGGCTTGCTGTCGAGCACGATGAAGTTGTTCTTCCTCATCGCGTTCTCGATGAAGCCGCCCGCGTCGTGGTTGCCGGCCACCGACACCACTTTCAGGTCGCGGAAGTGCTGCGCCAGGGAGTTGATGCTGAACACCTCCCAGGACTGTCCGGATGAACTGTCGTCGCCGGCGTCGATCAGCACCTTCGCGCGGGCTACCCTGGCCACCTCGGCCGCGAACGGGTCCATCCCGATGTTGTCGTGCCGGTCGTTCACCATCAGGGCGACGGTCTCCCCCTCGGCGGCCTGGTGGATCCGGCCGCCGACCCGGCTGACCCGGTCCCGCAGCTGCCCGTAGAACTCGGTGGACCGCTGGTACGTCTCGACCGCCGTACGGATCACGTCGACGCCGCTGGTGGTGGAGAAACCGGACGCCAGCTCTACATGGCTGAGGCGGCTGTCGAAGGACAGCTCGGGCAACAACTCGGGCAAGGGCCGCCAGGTGGTCGGCGCCGCCTCCGGCGCTCGCAGCTGGCCGGGCCCGAAGATCGACCCGATCGTGATGAGCATCGCGACCAGTACGACGAGCGCCCGGCGCCGTACCCGACCCTCGGCTCTGTGCACCAGCACGAACAACTCCCGCCGGCGACGCGGCCCGAGCATCGCCCAGCTGGTGCCGACCAGCACCGCCACCAGCAGGCCCGAGCCGGCTCCCGCGATGGCGTCGTCGACCGCCATCGCCCTGACCACCTCGCGGATCTTGGCGATCTCACCGTCGGGCTGGCTGGCGATCAGCGCGTCCCGGTTCAGCAGGTCCGTCAGGTTGTTCGCATCGGTCTCCTGGACGTCGATGTTGACGCCCAGGTCCAGCGGCGAGTTCATCGGCAACCGCAGCCGGGGCAGCACCGCGCCGAGATCCAGGGTCGCGTGCCCGTCGAACGTCGGCGAGATCTCCGCGGCATGGGCGCCGATGGTGACCCGTTCGGAGTCGTTCGCGAAGGCGACCACTCCGAGGGCCAGCGACAGCACCAGCCACAGCAGGGTCAGCGCAACCCACGGCGCCGATTTGCGGAGCCGGGCTCTGGTCAGTAGTCGTGCGGACACGATCTCCAACCTAGGGGCCCACTCAACCCGTCGCATCACCTAGCTTGGTAATTCGCCCGCCACCGCCTGCATCCATTCGTCAGACGACCAAGGGTCGGGCAGTGGGTGGGATCGGGGCGTGCAGGGTGGAGGAGCCGGTGAGGTAGGCGTCGACGCCCCTGGCGCAGGAGCGGCCCTCGGCGATCGCCCAGACGATCAGCGACTGGCCGCGGCCCGCGTCGCCGCAGACGAAGACGCCGTCCTGGCTGGTCTGGTACCGCTTGTCCCGCTTGACGTTGCCGCGCTCGTCCAGCTCGACGCCGAGCTGCTCCAGGAACCCTTCCTTCTCGGGTCCGACGAAGCCCATCGCGAGCAGCACCAGCTGCGCCGGGATGGTCCGCTCGCTGCCCTCGACCGCGGTGAACCGACCGTCGACCATCTCCACCTCGACCAGGTCCAGCCCGGACACGTTGCCCGCTGCGTCCGAGGTGAAGTTGTTCGTCGAGACGGCGTAGACCCGCTCGCCGCCCTCCTCGTGCGCCGAGGCGACCCGGTAGATCATCGGGTACGTCGGCCAGGGCTGCCCGGCCGGCCGTTCGTCCGACGGGCGCGGCATGATCTCCAGCTGGGTGACGCTGCGCGCACCCTGCCGGTGAGCCGTACCCAGGCAGTCGGCGCCGGTGTCACCGCCGCCGATGATGACCACGTCCTTGCCAGTGGCAACGATCTGGTCCTCGACCGGCTCCCCCAGCGAGGCCCGGTTGGACTGCGGCAGGTACTCCATCGCCTGGTGGATGCCGCCGAACTCGCGGCCCGGCACCGGCAGGTCCCGGGCGGCAGTGGCGCCCGTCGCGATGACGACAGCGTCGTACCGCTGCTTGAGCTGGGTGCCGGTGACGTCCACGCCCACGTTGACGCCGGAGCGGAAGACGGTGCCCTCCTCCTTCATCTGCTGGATCCGGCGATCGACCTGCACCTTCTCCATCTTGAACTCGGGGATGCCGTAGCGCAGCAGTCCGCCGGGCGCGTCCGCGCGCTCATACACCGCGACGGTGTGCCCAGCCCGGGTCAGCTGCTGGGCCACCGCGAGACCGGCCGGGCCGGAGCCGACGACCGCGATCGTCTTGCCGGTCAGCCATTCCGGCGGCTGAGGCCGGACGTCGCCGGACTCCCAGGCCTTGTCGATGATCGCGACCTCGACGTTCTTGATCGTGACCGGCTCCTGGTTGATCCCCAGCACGCAGGCGGGCTCGCACGGCGCCGGACAGAGCCGCCCGGTGAACTCCGGGAAGTTGTTCGTCGCGTGCAGCCGCTCGATCGCGCCGGACCAGTCGTCCCGCCAGACCAGGTCGTTCCACTCCGGGATCAGGTTGCCCAGCGGGCAGCCCGAGTGACAGAACGGGATGCCGCAGTCCATGCAGCGACCCGCTTGCTTGGTGATGATCGGCAGCAGCGCCTTGCCGGGGCCACCGGGGTAGACCTCTTTCCAGTCGTGCACCCGCTCCGCGATCGGGCGGCGTTCCGCGACCTCGCGAGGGGTGGTCAGGAATCCCTTCGGGTCAGCCATCAGATTGCCTCCATCATCGCTTTGGTGGTGGCGTCCTCGTCCAGCCCGTCCCGCTCGGCGGCCGCCTTGGCCGCGAGCACCCGGGCGTAGTCCCTGGGCATCACTGTGGTGAACCGGGCTTCCGCGGCGGCCCAGTCCGCGAGCAGCTTGGCCGCCCGCTCCGACCCGGTCTCCTCGTAGTGCCGGCTGACCAGGTCGTTCACCAGCCCGGACTCGTCCTCGGTGAGCGGCAGCAGGTCCACCATTTCCGGGTTCACCAGCGCGCGGTCCAGATCGAGCACGTGGGCCACGCCGCCCGACATGCCCGCCGCGAAGTTGCGGCCGGTCGCGCCGATCACGACGACGCGACCGCCTGTCATGTACTCGCAGGCGTGGTCGCCTACGCCTTCCACCACCGCGGTGGCGCCGGAGTTGCGGACGCAGAACCGCTGCCCTACGCCACCACTGATGAACAGTTCGCCGGACGTCGCGCCGTACGCGATGACGTTGCCCGCGATGATCTGGTCGGCCGCGTCGAAGCGGGCGCTGCGGTCCGGGCGGATCACCACCCGGCCGCCGGACAGGCCCTTGCCGACGTAGTCGTTGGCGTCGCCCTCCAGCCGCAGCGTGACACCGCGCGGTACGAAGGCGGCGAACGAGTTGCCGGCCGAGCCGGTGAAGGTCAGGTCGATGGTGCCGTCCGGCAGCCCCTCGGCCCGGTACTTCTTGGTGATCTCGTGGCCGAGCATGGTGCCGACGGTCCGGTTCACGTTCCGGATCGGCAGTTGCGCCCGCACCGGCTCACCCGACTCGATCGCCGGCCGGCAGATCCGGATCAGCTCGTTGTCGAGGGCCTTGTCGAGTCCGTGATCCTGCAGCACGCTCTGGTGCAGCGAAGCGCCCTCGGGCAGCGACGGCACGTGCAGGATCGGCGTCAGGTCGAGCCCGTCGGCCTTCCAGTGATCCACCGCGCGGGTGATGTCCAGCGCCTCGGCGTGACCGATCGCCTCGTCCAGCGAGCGGAAGCCCAGTGCGGCCAGGTACTCCCGGACCTCCTCGGCGATGAACTCGAAGAAGTTCACCACGAACTCCGGCTTGCCCGCGAACCGCTCGCGCAGCACCGGGTTCTGGGTGGCAACGCCGACCGGGCAGGTGTCCAGGTGGCAGACCCGCATCATGATGCAGCCCGACACCACCAGCGGTGCCGTCGCGAAGCCGTACTCCTCGGCCCCGAGCAGAGCCGCGATCACCACGTCACGCCCGGTCTTCAGCTGGCCGTCGGTCTGTACGACGATCCGATCGCGCAACCCGTTCAGCAGCAGGGTCTGCTGAGTCTCGGCCAGGCCGAGCTCCCATGGACCACCGGCATGCTTGAGCGACGTCAGCGGCGCCGCACCGGTACCACCGTCGTGGCCGGAGATCAGCACCACGTCGGCATGGGCCTTGGAGACGCCTGCGGCGATGGTGCCGACGCCCACTTCGCTGACCAGCTTCACGTGCACCCGGGCGGACGGGTTCGCGTTCTTCAGGTCGTGGATCAGCTGGGCCAGGTCCTCGATCGAGTAGATGTCGTGGTGCGGCGGCGGAGAGATCAGGCCGACTCCCGGCGTCGAGTGCCGCGTCTTCGCCACCCACGGGTAGACCTTCTGCCCGGGCAGCTGGCCGCCCTCACCGGGCTTGGCGCCCTGCGCCATCTTGATCTGGATGTCGTCGGAGTTCGTCAGGTACTCCGAGGTGACTCCGAACCGGCCCGACGCGACCTGCTTGATCGAACTGCGCCGAGCCGGGTCGTGCAGCCGGTCGGCATCCTCGCCGCCCTCACCCGTGTTCGACTTGCCGCCGAGCTGGTTCATCGCGATCGCCAGCGTCGTGTGCGCCTCGGCGCTGATCGAGCCGTAGCTCATCGCACCGGTGGAGAACCGTTTGACGATCGCCGACACCGGCTCGACCTCGTCGACGCTGATCGGCTGGCGCTCGCTCTTGAACGCGAACAACCCGCGCAGCGTCATGAGTCGCTCGGACTGCTCGTCGACCCGGGACGTGTACTGCTTGAACACGTCGTACCGGCCGGTCCTGGTGGAGTGCTGCAGCCGGAAGACCGACTCCGGGTCGAACAGGTGCGGCTCACCCTCGCGGCGCCACTGGTACTCGCCGCCGATCTCCAACTTGCGGTGCGCGGCCACGATGCCGTCGGCCGGGTACGCCCGCAGGTGCCGGCGACGGACCTCCTCCGCGATCACGTCCAGCCCGATGCCGCCGAGCTTGGACGACGTACCGGTGAAGTACTGGTCGACCAGATCCGGGGCCAGGCCGTTCGCCTCGAAGATCTGGGCTCCGGTGTACGACGCGACGGTGGAGACACCCATCTTGCTCATCACCTTGAGCACACCCTTGCCGAGCGACTTCACCACGTTCCGCACGGCCTGGTCCGGCTCGACCCCGGGCAGGTAGGTGCCGCGGCGGGCCAGGTCCTCGACGGACTCCAGCGCCAGGTACGGGTTCACGCCGGCCGCGCCGTAGCCCATCAGCAGCGCGACGTGGTGGACCTCGCGGACGTCACCGGCCTCGACCACCAGGCCGACCTGGGTGCGGGTCTTCTCCCGCACCAGGTGGTGATGAACCGCGGCGGTCAGCAACAGGGACGGGATCGGCGCGTTCTCCGCGTTCGAGTGCCGGTCGGACAGCACCAGGATGCGAACACCCTCGGCAATCGCCGCGTCAGCCTCGGCACAGATCTCGTCCAGGCGCTTGCGCAGCGAGACGCCGCCGCCTTCGACCTCGTAAGCGCCGCGCAGCACAGTCGTTGCCAGACCGGGCAGGTCGCCGTCCAGGTTGATGTGGCGCAGCTTGGCGAGCTCGTCGTTGGTGATCACCGGGAACGGCAGCACCACCTGGCGACACGATGCCGGGCTCGGGTTGAGCAGGTTCGACTCCGGCCCGATCGAGGACGACAGTGAGGTGACCAGTTCCTCGCGGATCGCGTCCAGCGGCGGGTTCGTCACCTGCGCGAACAGTTGCGCGAAGTAGTCGAACAACAGCCGCGGCCGGTCGCTCAACACCGCGATCGGGGTGTCCGTGCCCATCGACCCGATCGGCTCCGCACCTGCCTTCGCCATCGGCGTCAGCAGCACCCGGAGCTCCTCCTCGGTGTAACCGAACACCTGTTGGCGCCGGGTCACCGAGGCATGACTGTGGACGACGTGTTCCCGCTCGACCAGGTCCTCGAACCGGATCAGCCCGGCATGCAGCCACTCGTCGTACGGGTGCTCATCGGCCAGGGTGGACTTCACCTCGGCGTCGGTGACGATGCGATGTGCGTCGACGTCGACCAGGAAGATCCGGCCCGGCTCGAGCCGACCCTTCTGCACGACCGTTGCCGGGTCGATGTCCAGTACGCCGGCCTCGGAGGCGAGCACCACCAGACCGTCATCGGTGACCCAGTACCGGGAGGGGCGGAGGCCGTTGCGGTCCAGTACGGCGCCGACCTGGTTGCCGTTGCTGAAGACCACCGAGGCGGGTCCGTCCCACGGCTCCATCAAGGTGGAGTGGAACTCGTAGAAGGCGCGCCGCTTCGGGTCCATCGTGGTGGCGTTCTCCCACGCCTCCGGGATCATCATCAGCATCGCGTGCGGCAATGACCTGCCGCCGAGGTGCAGCAGTTCCAGCACCTCGTCGAAGGAGGCCGAGTCCGACGCGTCCGGCGTACAGATCGGGAACAGCTGCTCGAGGTCGCCCGGGATCACCTCGCTGGACAGCAGCGCCTCGCGGGCGCGCATCCAGTTTCGGTTGCCCTGCACCGTGTTGATCTCGCCGTTGTGCGCGATGTACCGGTACGGGTGGGCCAGCGGCCAGGACGGGAACGTGTTGGTGGAGAACCGCGAGTGGACCACGCCGATCGCCGAGGCGAGATCGGGGTCGTTCAGCTCCGGGAAGAACTTGTCCAGCTGGTCGGTGGTCAGCATCCCCTTGTAGATGATGGTGCGGCCCGAAAGCGACGGGAAGTAGGTGCTCGTCTCCCGTTCCGCGCGCTTCCGCAGCCGGAACGCCATCCGCTCCAGCGCCAGGCCCAGCACCCGTCCGGACTTCGCGGCCACGAACAGCTGGCGGAACACCGGCATCACCGAACGCGCGGTCGCCCCGAGCAACTCGGGGTCGGTCGGCAGCTCGCGCCAGCCGAGCACGGTGAGGTTCTCCTCGTCGGCGAGCTCCTCGATCCGCGCGATGGCCTTGGCGGCGTCGTCCGCCTCCTGCGGGAGGAAGGCGATACCCGCGGCGTAGCTGCGCGGGACGGGCAGCTCGAACTCGCAAACCTTGCGGTAGTACGCGTCCGGGATCTGCAGCAGGATGCCGGCACCGTCACCGGAGTCCGGCTCGGCGCCGGAGGCACCACGATGCTCGAGGTTGCGCAGGGCGGTCAAAGCCTTGGCCACGATGTCGTGGCTGGGTTCACCGGTCAGGGTTGCGACGAAGGCCACACCACACGCGTCGTGCTCGTGGCGTCCGTCGTACAAACCCTCGCTCGGGAATGGGGGGCGACCATACATTCAGGGGCTCCCGTCGTCCTACGGTCAACAACTGGCCGCGGGACAACATTGGCCCAAGCCGGGAGTCCCGAGACTACCTCATGACGCCCGACAGGCGGACCTTCGTCCCACCGTCACAACGCCCTTTTACCCCCGCGTCACGTCCTGTAAGCAAACGCTCACCTAGTCGTAACCTCATGGCCACCTCAACCGCTTCTCCGCCACCACGCGGGCGCCGAGAATCCCCTTGCCCCCAGTGTGGGGCCCTGATAGATCTGCGCAATGCCCTGGCAGCCGGATCCCGCCTGGAAACCACTGACAGCGGGCACCGGTCAGTCCAACGGCGGTGTCTGGCTCACACCGGATCGACGGGTGGTGAAGCGGCTGATACCGGGCGTCGCGGATCTGCGGCGCGCCTAGGCCCAGGGGTTGACGACGTCGATCCCGAGCCCGGTGAAGTCCTTGATGTTGCGGGTCGCCAGACGCGCCTCGTGTCCGAGGCAGATGGCGGCGATCATCCCATCCTCCACCGAGATCGGCTGGCCGACGGCCTCGCGGGTGACGCGTAGGGACGCGTGGATCCGCGCCGAAGACTCGTCGTAGGAGAGTAGCCGGCTGCCCGCGACGGCGAGCATTTGTTCGATCGAGACGAGCAGCTGATTTCGCCGTCTTCCCGCAGGTAACCGCTGGGCGCCGTACAGCAGCTCGCTGACCGACACCACAGTGATCGCGGCACCGTCCGCTGCATGTTCGAGCCAGGTCAGTACCCGGACATCCGGGTCCTGCCTCAACGGCTCCGACAAGACGTCCGTGTCGAGGACGATCACGACAGGTCGACGTCCCG
>JAWWOY010000510.1:0-3968 GCA_033851195.1 Kribbellaceae bacterium
GACGCGGCGTCGGGCCTCACCGGGTGCTCCAGCGTGTCCTCCCAGATGTTGATGGGGACGACCCCGATGGCGCGCCCGCTGGTATCCAGCAGGCGGCCCATGCGTTTCACGGTGCGCAACACGACGAGCCGGTCGATGACCCGGACATGAGGGAGCCGGTTCGCGATGGCCAGCTCGAGCCGATGCACCTCCTCCACCGTGTGCAGCCAGGCGCACAGCAGCATGCTGGGCGCCGACGACACCGTGGCGCACAAGCGCACCTGGCGAATTTGCGAGATGGTGCGCGCGGTCACCGGCAGCCCCTCGACGGGCGCGTCGGCCCAGAGGTAGACCTGCACCGGTGACCCTGACAGCTCGGCGGCCACGTCGGTGCGGGGGAGGAGCACGCCGCTGCGCAGCAGGTTGCCGACGTGCCGCCGCACCGTGGTGGGGCTGATCCCCGTGGCCGCCGCGAGCTCGGCGTACGAGGCTCGTCCGTTGACCGTGAGCAGCCCCGCGAGCCGCTGCACGTCCGAAGTCATGGAGATGGCCTCGTCGGGTCGGTCCTCCTCAGGTTTCAGCCGGGATCGATCCAGCACGCGGACCGTGTCTTCGGCGAGGTCCACCAGACGCCACCTTGATCCCTCCGTGTAGATCTTGGTGGCGATCCGCGCTTTGGTCCTGAGCACGCTCTCCATGCCGCCCAGGTGGTCCAGCAGATAGTGCGACAGGGTCAGCAGGTTCGCGGCGGCAATCGTGAGCATGATGTCCGCGGTGCCGGTGGTGATCTCCACCGTCACGACGAGCTCGTGCCGCGCAAGTTCGGCCGCCACCTCGATCCGTTTGCCCGGCAGACAGTCGACTTCGACGTAGGCGACGCACTGTTCGGTGCGCCGGCTCATGCCGGGAGCCGCCGTCACCCAGGCGACTCCGCTCGCGCTGATGCGATCCCAGCGGCGCGCGGCGGTGATGCCGCTGATCCCGAGGGCCTCGCCGATGTCGGTCCACGGCGTTCGCGGGCCGACCTGGAGGGCTCCGATGAGCTCTCGGTCGTCATTGCTGAGAATGGCGGATTCCTTCACTTATGTGCCGATCTCAAATGAAATCAAGCACGAAACCAAGACGTAACAGATGTGATCTTAGCTTGAGCCCGAACTCCAGCAGCGAACAAGGAGAACTGCATGACGACCAGCAGCACACTTCGATCGGACGTTGCGGAGCTGGCATCGGAGCTGATCGAGCTCCGTCACCAGCTACACCGCAGTCCGGAGATCGGGCTGCAGTTGCCCAAGACCCAGGAGACTCTGCTAGAGGCGCTCGGGGACCTTGGTCTAGAGATAACACTCGGCCAAAGCCTCACTTCGATCACCGGCGTGCTCCGTGGCGGGCGCAGTACGGGCACCGCGGTGCTGCTGCGCGCCGACATGGACGCGTTGCCGGTGCAGGAGCGGAGCGGGGAGCCGTTCAGCAGCGAGATCGACGGCGCCATGCACGCCTGTGGTCACGACCTCCACATGGCCATGCTCGTGGGTGGGGCCCGGCTGCTCGCTGAGCAGCGCGAAACGCTTGCCGGCGACGTCGTGTTCATGTTCCAGCCCGGCGAGGAGGGTTTTGACGGCGCCGGCGCCATGATCAGCGAGGGCGTGCTGACCGCCGCAGGCCCTCAGGTGAGTGCCGCCTACGGCATGCACGTGCGCTCGGGCAAAACCCCGAACGGCGTGTTCACCACCCGCGGCAACACCATGATGGCGTCGAGCAGCAAGCTCAAGGTGACGGTCAAGGGCCGCGGTGGTCACGGCTCGTCGCCGCACCTGGGCCGGGACCCCATCCCGGCGGCAGCCGAGATGATCACCTCGTTGCAGACCATGGTGACCCGACGGTTCGACATCTTCGACCCGGTCGTCGTCACGGTCGGCGCCGTCTCGGCCGGCAAGGCCAGCAACGTCATTCCCGACACCGCGGACTTCCAGGCCACCGTCCGGACGTTCTCCGCCGCCACTGGTGACGCGATCGGCGCTCTGGTGACCGCGGTGTGCGAGGGGGTTGCCCTCGTACACGGGGTGGAGGTTGACGTGCAGTACTTCCGTGAGTATCCGGCGACCGTCAACGACCCCCTGCAAGCGGCCTTCGTTGCGGACGTGGTGGCCGACGTCTTCGGCGCCGACCAGTTCGTGCCGATGGAATTCCCGGAGGCAGGCTCGGAGGACTTCTCCCGAGTCCTGCAGGCGGTCCCCGGCAGCTACATGATGCTCGGGGCGTCGATGTCGGACGACCTCCAGAACGCGCCGAGCAACCACAGCCCGCTGGCACGGTTCGACGACCGGGTGATGACGCGGGGCGCACTGCTTCATGCCGAACTGGCGATCAAGTCGCTCGAGCGTCTGTCCGCCGAGTCCATCGACGCCGGCTAGGCCACCACGCGGTCGCACCACGACTGCAGAACACACAGATCCGCAGGGAAACCGGCGCAGCTGGGCCGCTGGCGAAGCGGCGAGCCAACAGATCCCGAAAAGTCAGAAGGAGGAGTCCACCGTGAGCGACGAACCGACGTACGAACGTCCCTTTCACCTTGATCCGGAGCAGTCCACGAAGAAGATGGCGTCGGCTCTCTACAGCCGCCGAAGCCTGCTGAAAGCCGGCGGGGCCGGTCTGCTTGCGCTCGGTGGAGGATCGCTGCTCTCCGCCTGCCAGGGCGGCGCATCCGCCTCAGGCTCGAGCAGCAAGACGAGCACCCTGACGGTCGGGGTCTACCAGGAGCCGGACTCGCTCGACCCGGCGGCTACGGGTCTGGCCATGGTCTCCATGATGATCGCGCACATCTTCGACCCGCTGGTCTGGTGGCTGCCCGACGGCTCGGGGACGAACGTGTTCCACCCCGGACTCGCCAAGAGTTGGCAGGTGTCGAAGGACGCGAAGACGTACACGTTCAAGCTGCGCGACGACGTCGATTTCCACGACGGCACGCACTTCGACGCCGCCGCGGTCAAGGCGACGTTGGACCATGTGGTCGATCCGGCGACCAAGTCACGCTCGGCCAAGGGTGCGCTCGGCCCCTACCAGGAGACGGTGATCGTCGACAAGTACACGGCGAAGGTTGTCTTCTCCGAGCCCAACGCGGCCTTCTTGCACGAGATGACGGGCATCGTGTTCGGGATGCAGTCGCCGACGGCGCTGAAGAAGTACGGAGCCGACATCGCCAGCCATCCGACCGGCACGGGTCCGTTCAAGTTCGTCGACTACGTGACCCAGGACCACATCGGCCTGGCGAAGAATCCCGGCTACAAGTGGGGTCCGGCCGCGTTCGGTCCCGCCGGTCCGGCCAAGCTGGAGAAGCTGACCTTCAAGATTCTGCTCGACACCAATGCCCGCTACAACGCGTTGCGCAGCGGTCAGGTGCAGATGGCGATGAACCTCGACCCCGACACGATCGCGACCATCAAGAAGACGTCTCAGTTCAAGCACTACGACATGCCGTCGACTGGGCAGCCTTACGGATACCCGATCAACGTCGAGAAGGGCCCGACGAATGACCTCAGGGTCCGCCAGGCGATCCTCTACGCGGTGGACCAGAAGAAGCTCAACGAGAGCGTGCTGCGTGGCGCCTACACGCCTGCCTTCAACGTGCTCACACCCAGCACTCCCGGCTACGCCAAGGCCAACGACGCGATGTATGCCTACAACCCGGCCAAGGCCAAGAGCCTCCTCGACGCAGCCGGCTGGGTTGCCGCTGCAGACGGCACCCGGAGCAAAGGCGGCCAACCGCTCACGCTGGACATCTTGATCCAGTCCGCGAACGGATTCGACCTACCCACGCAGTACGTCGTGAACGCGCTCAAAGAGGTCGGCTTCACCTCAAAGACCCAGTCGCAGCCGTTCACCACGGCAGCCGCGTCCTACAACCAGGGCGTGCAGAACCTGTCAGCGATCTTCTACTACGACGTCGACCCGTACCTGCTCAACAACCTGGTGACCACCGGCCAGATCAAGTC
>JAWWOY010000491.1:0-4250 GCA_033851195.1 Kribbellaceae bacterium
TTGGGCTTCTTCTTCCGGGGGCGGATCTGGACGTGGACGGGGCTGCCGACGAAGCCGAAGTCCTCGCGCAGGCGGCGTTCGATGAACCGCTGGTACGACGGTTCGAAGGCGCCGGAGGTGAACACCACGAAGGTCGGCGGCATCGTCGAGGCCTGGGTGCCGAACAGGATCTTCGGCTGCTTGCCGCTGCGCACCGGGTGCGGATGCGCGGCCACCAGCCGACCCAGGAAGGCGTTCAGCTGGCCCGTCGGAACGCGCGTCTGCCACCCGTCCAGCGCGGCCTCGATGGCCGGCACCAGCCGGTCCATGTGCCGGCCGGTGAAGGCGCTGATGTTCACCCGCGGCGCCCAGCGGAACTGGATCAGGTCGCGGTCGATCTCGCGCTCCAGGTAGTACCGGCGGTCCTCGTCGACCAGATCCCACTTGTTGAACGCGATCACCAGCGCCTTGCCGGCCTCTTCGACCGAGGTCATGATCCGCAGATCCTGCTCGCTCATCGGCTCCGAGGCGTCCACCACCACGACGACCACCTCGGCGCGCTCGATCGCGCCGTGGGTCCGCAGGCTGGCGTAGTACTCGTGGCCGGACGCCGTCCGGACCCGGCGCCGGATGCCGGCGGTGTCGATGAACCGCCAGACCTTGCCGCCGAGGTCGATCAACTCGTCCACCGGGTCGACCGTCGTACCGGCCAGGTCGTGGACGACGACCCGGTCCTCCTTGGCCACCTTGTTCAGCAGCGAGGACTTGCCCACGTTCGGCTTGCCGACGATGGCGACCCGGCGCGGGCCGCCGATCTGGGCGTCGGTCTCCGGCGGCGCGTCCGGCAGCGCTTCCAGCACGGCGTCCAGCAGGTCGCCGCTCCCCCGGCCGTGCATGGCCGAGACCGGGAACGGCTCCCCGATGCCGAGGTTCCACAGGTTCGCCGCGTCGGTCTCGGTGCGCTGATCGTCCACCTTGTTCGCGGCCAGGACGACCGGCTTGCCGGACTTGCGCAGCACCCGGACGACAGCCTCGTCGGCGTCGGTAATGCCGACGGTGGCGTCCACCACGAACATCACCGCGTCCGCCACCGAGATGGCGACCTCGGCCTGGGCAGCGACTTGGGCGGCCATCCCGACCGCGTCCGGGTCCCAGCCGCCGGTGTCGACCACGGTGAACTGGCGGCCGCCCCAGTTGGCGTCGTACGACACGCGGTCCCGGGTGACACCGGGGATGTCCTCGACGACCGCCTCGCGGCGGCCGATGATCCGGTTCACCAGGGTCGACTTGCCGACGTTCGGCCGCCCGACGATCGCCAGCACGGGCAGCGGACCGGTGTCCGCCTGCTCGTGGATCGTCTCGCTGTAACCGGTGGGCAGGTCACTCATGAGATTCCTTCTTCTTCTGGCGCACCACCCGGGAGGGGGTTGCCGGTGGCAACGACGGCCTTCCGGACGTGTGCCCGCAGAACCTCGCCGATCTCGGTGGCGACCGCCCGTACGTCGGTCCGCCTCCGGGGAAAGGATACGGGGTCAACCACGAACGGTTCACCGAATACCACATCGACCCGGGTCCCCCGCGGCGGGTGCACGTCGATGCTGCCTCCGGCCGCCCGGGTCCCGAGCAGCGCTACCGGCAGCACCGGGGCGCCGGTCACCATGGCCAGGTAGGCCACCCCCGGCCTGATCCGGGCGAAGTCACCCGGGCCACGAGAACCCTCCGGATACACGCTGATCACCCGGCCGTCCCGCAGTGCCCGGACCGACATCCGCAGCGCCCGGATGTCGACGAACGAACGGTCGATGGAGATCTGGCCGAACCGCCGCAGCAGAAAGCCCTGGATCCCGCCGAAGGCCTCGACCTTGCCGACCGCGTGCACCATCCGGGGCGTCATCGCGCCCAGTAGCGGGCCGTCCAGGACACTGAGGTGGTTCGGGGCCAGGATCACCGGGCCGGTGGCCGGCAGCCACTCGGTATCGTGCAGGTGGACGTCGAACTGACGTTCCATGTAGAGCCGCACCGCCCACCGCATCGACTCGCCGAGGCGAAAGGGCAGCGGGCGCAGATCAGCGGTCCGCGGCAGTTCCTCGTGGGCGGTGCGGCTGCTGCTCATGACTCCCGGTCCCGCACGGCAGCCTCGGCCTCCTTGGCCAGCCGGCAGATCACCTCGATGACTTCGTCCAGGGACAGGTGAGTGGAGTCGATCTCGATCGCCCCGTCGGACGCCAACTGGAACTGGGCCACGGTGGCGTCATCGGCGTCGCGCCGGACGATCTGGTCACGCAGTTGCTCGGCGGTGACCGCGCCGTCGGTCAACTCGGCCTTCCGGCGCGCCATCCGGGCGTCCGGATCGGCTGTCAGCACCAGTTTCAGCTCGGCCTGGGGTGCCACCACGGTGGCGATGTCGCGGCCCTCCACCACGATCCCACCGCCCGGCAAGGCGTCGGCGATGATGGCGCGCTGGCGCTGGATGAGCTCGGCCCGGACGTCCAGGTTGGTGGCGGCGATCTTGCTGACACTGGCACTGATCAGTGGGTCCCGGATCGCCTCGGTCACGTCCGTGCCGTCGGCACTGATCGCCGCGTGCTGCGGGTCCGTGCTGATCGCCAGCACCAGGTCGCGGGCTCTGGCGGCAACTGCCGCGGCGTCGTCGACGTCCACGCCGCGGTCCAGTACGGACCAGGTGACTGCCCGGTACATCGCGCCTGTGTCGAGGTAGCGGAGCCCCAGCCGGGTGGCGACGCCCCGGGCCGTGCTCGACTTGCCGGAACCGCTAGGACCGTCAACTGCGATGATCATGGCCAGAGGTTACCGGTGGACAGCCCACCCGCGCTCGGTCAGTACCCGCACCAACTGATCCGCCGAGGCAGGCTTGACCGCCAACTCGACCTCACCGGCCGGGCGACCGGGGCTGTGGTCGATCCGCAGATCCTCGACGTTCGCGCCGGAGGCGGCCGCGTCGGCGAACAGCTTGGCGAGCTGACCCGGGCGGTCGGGGATCGTCACCAGCACGGTGACGTGGTCGGAGTGCGGGGCACCGTGCTTGCCCGGCACCCGGACCGCGCCGGACACCCCGTGGTTGAGAATCAAAGTCAGCTCGTCGGCCGCATCCGCTGCATCGTCCTTGCCTAGGGCAACGAGCACCCGGTCAAGCTCACCCCGGATCTGCTCCAGCAGTCCGGTCAGCGCAGTCGAGTTCGCCGACACGATCTGGGTCCACAAGCCGGGGTCGCCACCGGCGATCCGGGTCACGTCCCGCACGCCCTGCCCGGACAGCTCCAGGTGAGCCGACGGCGCATCGACCAGCGCCCCGGCAGCCAGAGCGGACATCAGGTGCGGCAGGTGCGAGACCCGTGCGACCGCCAGATCGTGATCCTGCACGGACAGCTCGACCGTCCGCGCACCGCAGCCCTCGGCCAGCCGCCGGATCAGCTCGACGGCCTCCGGATCGCTGGTCTCGTGCGGCGTGATCGCCCAGGTCGCACCGTCGAAGAGATCGGCCCGGCCGGCCAGTGGGCCGGATCGCTCCGACCCGGCCATCGGGTGACTGCCGACGTAGCGGGACAGGTCGCCGGTCAACGCGCCTGCGTCGGACAGCGGCTTCGACTTCACACTGGCGGCATCGGTGACGACCGCGGTCGTCTGCTCGAGCTGTTCGGCCACCACCGCACCGACATGATCCGGCGGTACGGCGACCACCACCAGCTGCGGCTCAAGCTCGACCAGCCGGGACCCGGCGCCGATCCGCTCGGCCATCAGCGCGCTGTCCGGATCGGCATCGACCAGCTCGACGACGACGCCGAGCCGGACCAGCGCCAGGCCGATCGACGTACCGATCAGGCCCGAGCCGACGATCCGCACCGGCCCGCGGAGCTCCATCACTGGATCATCACAGGATCATCACTGGGCGCCGGTCAGATCCGGGCGCAGGCTGACGGCGCCGTGCAGGTAGACGTGCTGGATCTTCTCCCGCGAGCGTGGCGAGTCGGCGTGCACCATCATCCGGACCACCCGCGGCAGCGCATGCGGTATGTCGATCTCCTGCGCGCACATCAACGGCACGTCGGTCAGCCCCACCTGCCGCCCCGCCACCGCCGGGAACTCCGAGTGCAGGTCCGGTGTGACCGTGAACACAATGCTGATCAGGTCGTCGGAGCTGAGGTCGTTCGCCTCCAGGACCGCCCTGACCAGTTCCGCGGACCGCTCGAGCAGGTGCTCGCGCTCGTCCACCTCGAGCTGGGTGGCACCCCGGATCGCCCGTACCGCCACAG
>JAWWOY010000566.1:0-2799 GCA_033851195.1 Kribbellaceae bacterium
TCAGGCGAAGACGGTCAGAAGGGACATTGGGACCGATGAATGGCGACACGCCGGGGAACAAGGGACCGACGAACGGGGGTGGGGAGTGGTCAGTCGGACTCGGGGTCGAGGGGGAGGACGATCTTGAAGCGGGTGTCGCCGGGTGAGGACTCCACCCGCAGGTCGCCGTGATGCTTCTTCACGACGATCCGCCAGGAGATGTCCAGGCCGAGTCCGGTGCCCTCGCCGATCGGCTTGGTGGTGAAGAACGGGTCGAAGATGCGGCTGCGGTTCTCCGCCGGGATACCCGGTCCGGTATCGCCGATCTCGATCACCGCGTTCTCGCCGTCGCGCTTGGTCTTGATCGTCAGCGTCCCGGACCCGCCCATCGCGGCGACCGCGTTGTCGATGATGTTGGTCCACACCTGGTTGAGTTCCGCGGCGTACGCCGGGATCGGCGGCAGGGTGGTGTCGAAGTCCTTGACCACCTTGATGCCAAGGAGTTTGCCCGACATCATCACCAGCGTCGACTTCAGCAGGTCGTGCAGATCGACCGTCTGGTACGGCGCCCGGTCGATCTGCGAGTACTGCTTCGCCGCCCCGACCAAGGTGGAGATCCGGGTCACCGAGTCGTCGATCTCGTTCATCAGCGACTCGGTGTCGATCGTGTAGGTCAGCCAGCGGACCGCGCCCTCGAGGTACTCCCGCCCGACCGCTGTCAGGACCTCCTCCATCCACGGCACGTCCAGGCCACCTGCGGCCAGCACGGGCGCGATGTCCCACCCGCCGGCCACGTCGTGGTCGTCGAGCCAATCGAACAACTTGTCCTCGGCGTCGCTGAGCTCCATCGGGGATCGCTCGGGGGCCTTCGCCACCCGCTCCACGGCCGCCTCCTGCAGTTCGACGATGGTGTGCAGCTTGGTCGCATCAAGGGTGCCATCGGCAAGCATCGCGAGCTTGGCGCGCATCCCGGCAACCCGTTGCCGCAATGTCGCAGCCGCCCGGACCGCTGCAGCAGCAGGGTTGTTCAACTCGTGGGTGAGTCCGGCAGACAAGGAGCCGAGGGCAAGCAATCGCTCCCGCTCCCCCACCGTCTCGTTCGTCCGGCGCATGCCCAGCACGAAACCCTCGATCAGGTGCACGGCCATCGGGAACCAAGTGTTCATCATGATCGCCATCGTCTTGGCGTCCACCACGAAGAACTCCGACGGCTCGATCACCCGCATCGTCATGGTGTAGGCCGACCGGTCGTCGGCGCCGAAGAAGGCGTTGAAGGCACCGGCATAAACACCACGCTGCGAGGTCCGATTGATCTCCACCTCTTCCCCGTGAGAGAGCTTGCACAGCCGGACCCCACCCGACAGCAGCACGTAGCAGCAGGTCGCGGGTTCGCCCTCGGTGAATACGAGGCCGTCGCCCACGGCAACCACGTAGCCCTCCCGGGCCAACCAGCCCAGTTGCTCGTCGTCGAGGCTCTCGAACAGGAACAGTGTGCGCAACTCGTCGATGGTGAGCCGCTGCGGTTCCGCTGTCTCGGAAACAGCCATCAGTCCATCCCCAGGTATCGGTGAACCAGTGTCACAGCCATCGCGCCGTCGCCGACCGCGGAGGCGACCCGCTTCACCGACTCGGCCCGTACGTCGCCCGCGGCGAAGACGCCCGGCATGCTCGTCTCCAGGTGGTACGGATCCCGGTCCGGCGTCCAGCCCGACGGTCGGCCCCGCAGGTCCGGGCCGGTGAGCACAAAGCCGCGGTCGTCCCGCTGCAGGTCAGCCGGCAACCAGTCCGTCCGCGGCGCCGCGCCGATGAAGACGAACAGCCACTCGGCAGGCACCTCACGGCTCTCGCCGGTCGAGCTGTCCCGCAGCATGACCCACTCCAGGTGGTCGGACCCTTTGCAGGAGACAACCTGGGTACAGGTGTGCACCTCGATGTTGTCGATCTCCTGGATCTGGTCGATCAGGTACGACGACATGGTGGCTCTCAGTGCGGGCCCTCGCACCAGCATGTGCACACTCTTGGCGTGCCGGGAGAAGTAGACCGCCGCCTGGCCGGCCGAGTTCGCGCCACCGATGATGTAGACGTCTTGGCCCGCACAGCTCGGGCCCTCGGTGGACGCGGAACCGTAGTAGACGCCGCGGCCGCAGAGATCCTCGACACCGGGCGCCTGCAGGGTCCGATAGGACACACCGGTGGCAAGGATGACCGAATGCGCGGACACCTCGCTGCCATCGGAGAACAGCAGCCGCCGGGCCGAGCCGAGGTCCTCCAGCCCGACCACCTGGCACGCAGTCAGCAACTCGGCGCCGAAGCGGACCGCCTGCCGTCGAGCGCGGTCGGTGAGCTGCGACCCGGACACACCATCAGGAAAGCCGAGGTAGTTCTCGATCCGGCTCGACTGGCCGGCCTGACCGCCCGTCGCGAGCTGTTCGACCAACACCGTGCGGAGGCCTTCGCTGGCGCCGTACACGGCTGCGCCGAGGCCGGCCGGTCCACCTCCGACTACGACGAGGTCGTATAACTCCTTCGCCGGCGAGGTCGACAGCCCGACCTTGTCCGCCAGGTCCGCCTCACTCGGCGCGACCATGACCGTGCCATCCGGCGTGATCACCACCGGCAGTGTCGACCCGTCCATCCCGGCCGCCTCCAGCAGGCGCTTGCTCTCCTCGTCGTCCACGCCGAACCAACGGAAGGGCACGGCGTTGCGGGCGAGGAAGTCGCGGGTCGCGAAGGACGGGGCGGACCAGCGGTGGCCGATCACCCGCGTCTCGTCGGTCGACTGCTCCGGCGTCGAGCGCCAGAGATCGAGCATCGCGTCGA
>JAWWOY010000570.1:0-7794 GCA_033851195.1 Kribbellaceae bacterium
CGCGACGGCCGCCGGCCGCCCACCGACCCCGGAGCCCCGCGGGCCCCTCGACAGGCAGACAGCACGGACGGGCCACGGCCTACCCCGACCGACACGCGGCGCCCGACACGATCACGAAGGCGCAGAAAAAACCCACTAGAACTAGATCCTGCTAGGGCAGCCGCAATCGCGCCGACCTCAGCGCGTGGGGTACCTGAAGACGCTCGGCAGCGAGACGGTCACGCCAGGGTCGATCTCCTCTGAATCCTGCAAGCGCGGCGAGCGCTCAGTGCAACTCTCCTGTCAGGAACTGAGCTCGGCCCAACCCGAAGGACCAATCTTCATCATCGTTCTCGGTCACCGAGACGACCAGATCTGTCGGGTCGAGACCGCAGTCACGTCGCAGCCGATCCGCCAGCAGGCCGTAAAGTCTCTCTTTCTGCGCGCGGGTGCGCCTGCGGCTGACCACGTGGAGGATGACTAGCCGGTCGGACCGATCAATGCCCAGACCGGTGTCGAGTGCGACGATTTCGCCGGCCGGGTGGCTCTTCACCACCTGGTACCGGTCCCGCTCGGGCACACCGAACGCCTCCACCATGGCCGCGTGCGCTGTGTCGAGCAGCGCTTTGAGCTCACCAGGTCCTCGGCCCTCGATGACGTCGAAGTACAGCAGTGGCATGGCAGTCTCCTTTCGGGTCTGATGGTCGGTGGGAGGGGCATCAAAGCGAGGCCTCCGCGTTCGCCAGGTCGGCATCCCACTGCTCCACCACCGTTTTCATCCATGATGGAGGGTCGCCGTCCACGCATACACAAGTCCGCGTGAGTAGGGGTGCCGTTAACGAGCGGCGAACCAACCGACAAGTAACCCGTCAGTAGCTTTCGCATCGAAGGTCCGGACTCAGCGCCGTGGCTTCGTCGTGTTCGCGCAGCATGCGCATGACGGTCGCCGGTGCTGGGTGGTGTCCGCGCTTCTTGCCGGTGCGGATCACCAGCCGGGCAGCGATCTCGCGCAGGCTCAGCTCCTCCTCGCGCAGGCGGAGGGCGGTGGCGAGGATGTCCTCGTCGGAGACCTTGACGCCGCCGATGGCCTTGCCGTTCTTGCGGGCGGTCTCCTGGCCTTCCAGGGTCTTGTCGCGGATGTAGTCGCGTTCGGACTCCGCCATGGCGGCGAAGAAGGCGAACAGGGCGGCCCCGTGGCCGGCCGGGTCGTGCTTGCCGGCCAGGGGCCCGGTCAGGAAAACCCATGAGAAAGTTCGACGCGCGAGCGTCCGGGCCGTGTGCGTGCGTCAGCGCGATGTCCGGACTGCCGCCCACGGATTCGGCGCGCTCCACGGTGTCGAGCATCGGGGTCAGTATCTGCTGGAGCAGTTCACGAGTCCAGGTTTCGCCGTTCCCGCAGGCGTCGAGGACCGCATCGCTCCATCGCGTCTCCCAGTTGGCGCCATGCTCCCGCTGGAGCCGGTCGCACAGCTGGATCAAGCGGCGTGCCGTCGGCAGCCAATGTTCTTGAACAGCGGAGGACCCCCGGCGGGGTGATCGCCGGGGGCATCGCGGGCGTCAGCCGATAGGGAAGCTGTCCGCGCCGAGGACGCTCAACAGAGCCAGCTTGTCGTAGCTGTCGGTGCCAGGCGTCGCGGTGAAGATGAGCAGGGACTGCGACTGGTCGGGGTCCTGCAGGTTCTGGCAGAACAGGTCGATGCGCCCGACTTGTGGGTGAACGAACCGTTTGGCGTCGCTCCAGTGCAGGCCGACCTCCTGCCGGTCCCACAGCGACGCGAACTCTGTGCTTTGGCGCAGCAGGCTCGCCACGAGGCGGGTGGTCTGCGACCGGGGCCCTTCCCTCGTGGACGCTGCCCGCAGGAGCGCGACGTTCACTCGGCTGTTGAGGCCGTGGTCGTCGGGGAGGTACCGCTGGCGGGCGGTCGGATCGGTGAACCAGCGGTAGGGGGCGCTGCGGGCTTCCCCGATGTAGTGGGTCTGTTCTCCGAGCAGGGCTACGGCAGGAGGCGTCTGCAGCAACGTCTCGCCGAGGGGACCCATGACCTGTGCCGGGGTGTCCTGCAGCCGGTCCAGGACGCGCATCAGTCCCGGGTTGACGTGCTCGCTGCGCAGCCGCCGGTGCGGTGTGCGGTGCCCGCACAGTAGAAACAGGTGATCGCGCTCGTCTGGGGTGAGGCGCAGCCCACGGGCGATGGCTGCCGCCATCTGCTGCGACGGCCGCGGCCCGCTACCACGTTCCAGGCGGGCGAAGTAGTCGGCCGACATGTCGCACAGTTCGGCTACTTCCTCCCGTCGCAGCCCGCGGGCGCGCCGACGCGATCCGCGGCGCAGTCCCACGTCTTCCGGTTGCAGCGCCTCCCGCCGGGCACGCAGGAAGGCGCCCAACGACGCGCGGTCCACCGTCTGCTCCATGGGCCTCCCCAGGGGTCGAGTGCAGTTCGGACGTCAGTTGAAGCCGCCGTGCATCCACCAGTGTCGCAGCCGCCAGCGGCCTCAACCACGGACTGCGAGTCAGCGGTTAAGCGGGTCCTTCATCCGCGCCGCCGGGTGCGGTCCACTGGTCGTTGCGAAACGACGCAACGCGTTCCGCACCGACTGGGGTGCGCAGCGACCGACGCCGCACTGACCGAGCGAAAGGAGCCCCATGGCCAAGTGGACAGCCGCCGACCTGCCGGGAATGACGGGTAAGACGGTACTCATCACCGGAGCCGGCAGCGGTATCGGGCTGATCACTGCCCGTGAGCTCGGGCGCGTCGGCGCCCGCGTCGTGCTGGGGGTGCGCAACACGGAGAAAGGTCGCCTGGCGATCGCCGGGATGCCCGGCGACTTCGACGTCCGGCGCCTGGACGTCGCCGACCTGGGATCGGTACGGAGCTTCGCGCAGGCGTGGACCGGCGACCTGGACATCCTCATCAACAACGCCGGCGTCATGGACGTCCCGCCGGCGCGGACCGCGGACGGTTTCGACGTGCAGACCGCGACGAACTACACCGGCCCGTTCGTCCTGACCAACCTGCTCCTGCCGCACCTGACCGACCGCGTCGTCAGTGTCACCAGCCAACTGCACCGGCAGTCCAAGCTGGACGTGGACGACTTCGACTGGCGGTCACGCAGGTACCACCGGATGAACGCCTACCGGGACTCCAAGCTCGCGGTCGTGCTGTTCTCCCTGGAACTGCAGCGGCGGCTGACAGCGTCGGGCAGCCCCCTTCGGTCGGTGCTCGCCCACCCCGGAATCGCGACGACATCGCTGGCCGCCCACTCGTCGGCGAACGTCATCAACCGCTTCACGTTCCTACTCAACGACCCCGAACACGGAGCCCTGCCCACCTTGTACGCCGCGACGCAGGACATGCCCGGCAACGCCTACGTCGGCCCGGACGGTTTCGGCAGCATCAAGGGCTACCCCACCGTGCGCAAGCCGGGCAAGGTCGGCCTGGACGAGGCAAAGGCCGGCGACCTGTGGCAGGCGACCGTCGCGCTGACGGGAGCCAGCCGATGAGCTACCTGGAAGCGGCCGATCACGCCGGCATCTTCGTCCGGCACGCCTTCGCCGAGCAGACCGTCGACCTCGGTGAAATCCGCATGAGCTACGCCATGGCCGGCGACGTGTCCAACCCCGCGCTGCTCCTCATCCCCGCACAGACCGAATCGTGGTGGGGCTACGAGGACGCGATGCGGCTGCTCGCCGACCGCTACCAGGTCTACGCCGTCGACCTGCGCGGCCAAGGCAGGTCGACCTGGACACCCGGCCGTTACAGCCTCGACATCGTCGGCGGCGACCTCGTCAGGTTCATCGACCGTGTCATCGCCCGCCCGGTCGTCATCAGCGGGCTGTCCTCGGGCGGGACCATTGCCGCATGGTTGTCCGCGTTCGCCGCCCCTGGACAAGTGCTGGCCGCGGTCTACGAGGACGCCCCACTGTTCGCCTCCGAGGCCGACCCCGCCGTCGGGCAGTCCATCAGCCAAGGCATGGGGCCGATGTTCCGGCTCTGGCACAAGTGGCTGGGACCCCAGTGGTCGATCGGCGACTTCGCCGGAATGCAGGCAGCAATGGTCCGCGAAATCCCTGGGTGGATGCTCGCAGCGCTGCGACAGATGGCCGCGGCCGGTCCTGACGAAACCCCGGCCGACACCCCCGGGCGCCCTCCGCAGGACCTCCTGGAGTACGACCCGGAATGGGGGGACGCCTTCGCCTCCGGACGGGCCACGCTCACCTGCGACCACGAGACCATGCTTCGCCACGTCAAGGTGCCGGTCCTATTCACCCACCACTTCCACCACATCGATCCACAGACCGGAAATCTCATGGGCGCGATCTCCGACCAGCAGGTTGAGCGCGTCCGGCACCTCGTGGAGGGCGCGGGGAACTCCTTCACCTACCGCGCCTTCCCGACCATGCCGCACTCGATGCACGGCCACGACCCGGCCAGCTACGTCACAACGGTCACCGACTGGCTGGCCGGCATCCCCTCCATCCGCTGACCCTCACCACCAACCACAGCCGGAGCAACCCCATGAATCCCACAGGCAACACCATCCTCATCGCCGGAGCGACCTCCGGCATCGGCCTCGGCCTCGCGCTGCGGCTGCACAAGGCAGGCAACCGGGTCATCGTCTCCGGGCGCCGCGAGGACAGGCTGGCACAGATCGTCGCGGAGAACCCCGGTGTCGAGTCCGTCGTGCTCGACACCACCGACCCGGTCGCCATCCAGGACGTTACCGCGCAACTGCTGCAACGCTTTCCTGACCTCAACGTCTTGGTCGCGATGGCCGGCATCATGCTGCCGGAGGACCTTCACAGCGGTGGTTTCCTGACCACGGCAGAGGCGACCGTGGCGACCAACCTCCTCGGCCCCATCCGCCTCGTGGCCGCTCTGACCGAACACCTCGCCACCCGGCCGCAGGCGACGATCATGACAGTGTCCTCCGGACTGGCATTCGTCCCCCTGCCGATCACTCCGACCTACAACGCCACCAAGGCCGCCATCCACTCCTTCACCGAGAGCCTGCGCGTCCAACTGGCAGACACGGGCACCGACGTCCTGGAACTGGTGCCCCCGGCGGTGCGCACCGCCCTGATGGGACAGGAGGAGGCGGACAACGCCATGCCCCTCGACGCCTTCCTCGACGAGGTCATGAACATCCTCGGCTCCAACGAGCAACCGAACGAGATCCTCGTCAAGGCGGTCGCACCCCTGCGATTCGCCGAGGCCCGCGGACAGTACGCCAACGTGCTGCACATGCTGTCCAACCATTGACAAGCTGTGTCTGGCGACGCGGCGGGACCTGCTCGCCGCGGACGCCGGTGAAGAACCCTTCGCCATCGACGTTGATGCCGGCGTAGCCGAACCTGGCGGGCAGGTGCTCTGCGATCGACATAAGCGCGTTGCCGGAGGTCGTGCAAACACAGCGTCGTCACTACCGGCTCATCTGTCGCCACGACTGGAAACCTGTCGGCCAGGCCACCTCCCCGACGACTTCGAGATGAGGCGCGCGGAGTACTACGAGAAGCTCAACAAGCCGCGCGAGGCGAAGGTGTTCATCGCCCAGCTGAAGAGCGAGATGCGCACCGAACTCGGCGCCTGGACACCAAACTGCCAAAGCTGCCGTGGGTCACCATCAGCGCCAAGCACCGAGGCGGAGCGATCAAGTTCACCGAACCCGAGCCGCAGAAGGAACCGAAGAACCTGCGCAGGCTCAAGAAGGCGATCCGCAAGAAGTGGGGCACCGTCGCCCTGATCGACATCCTCAAGGAGGCTGCCCTGCGCACCGGGATGCTCAAGACCCTCGCGCCCATGGGCACGAGGGAGGCGATCGACGAGGCGAAGCTCCTGGAACGCCTGCTCCTGATCGCGTACGCGTACGGCACCAACTCAGGGATCAGCTCGGTCGCGGCCGGCGAGCACGGGCACAGCGAGGAAGAGCTGCGCTGCACCGCCCGCCGCTACCTGACCGCCGTCGGCCTCAAGGCAGCCGGCGTCGAGATCGCCAGCGCCACCTTCGCGGCCCGCTCCGAGGCCGTGTGGGGCCAGGGCACCACCACCGTGGCTAGCGACTCCACGCACTTCAAAGCCTGGGACCGCAACATCTTCACCGAATGGCACTCCCGCTACGGGGGCCGCGGAGTACTCGTGTACTGGCACATCGAAAAAGGCTCGATGGCCATCCACAGCCAGCTTCTCAACTGCACCGCCTCCGAGGTCGCCGCCGCGACCGAGGGCATGATGCGGCACGCCACCACCATGCAGGCCGAAGGCAACTACGTCGATTCACATGGCCAGTCGGAAATCGGCTTCGGCCTCACAAGGCTCCTGGGCTACGACCTGCTACCGCGCATCAAGCAGATCAACAAGGTCAAGCTCTACCGGCCCGGCCGCGACGACGAGGACAGCTACGAGCGCCTGGCCGACGCGATGACCCGCCCGATCCGCTGGGACGTCATCGAGAACAACTACGACCAGCTCATCAAGTACGCCACCGCGATCCGGGTCGGCGCCGCCTCCACCGAGGCCATCCTGCGCCGCTTCACCCGCACCGCCTCCCACCCCGTCTACCAGGCCATGCTCGAAGTCGGGCGCGCGCAGAAGACCATCTTCGTCGCCCGCTACCTGCGCGACCGCGACCTCCAGCGCGAAATCCAGGAGGGCCTCAACGTCGTCGAGGGCTGGAACGGCGCCAACGACATCATCTTCTTCGGCAAGAGCGGCGAACTGTCCAGCAACCGCCGCGACAGCCAAGAACTCTCCGTCCTCGCCCTCCATCTCCTCCAGACCGCGCTCGTCTTCGTCAACACCCTGATGATCCAGGACATGCTCGCCGACCCGGAATGGGCGAACCTCCTCACCGACGAGGACAAACGCGCCCTGACCCCGCTGTTCTGGATGCTCGAGCCCTACGGCGAGGTACGGCTCAACATGGGCCGACGCCTCCAGCTCGCCCACCCCGTCCCCCCGGAACCGGACCCCGAACCGGAGCCCGCCGCAGCCTGAACGCCAGCGCACCCCACCCGGCCCCCTCGCCCCCCGGCAAGTGGGCCGACCTTTGCCTCGAAAGCTACTGACGGGTTACTTGTCGGTTGGTTCGCCGCTCGTTAACGGCACCCCGAGTAGACGCCTGCAGGCGTGGTAAGTACGGCATCGGCGACTTGTGTATGCGTGGACGGCGACCCCTAGGTGAGGTCGGACGGGGTGGTGTTTGCGCCGCAGAGGATTACGACGACTCGCTCGTCGGGTTCTGGCCGGTAGACGCCGCTGAGCAAGGCGGCATGGGCTGTGGCGCAGCCGTGCTCGACCGCGAGACGGTAGTCCTGCCACAGCACCTGCCGCGCGGCGATGATCGCCTCCTCATCCACGAGCAGCGACTGGACGCCCTGGGCGACTACAGCCTCGTAGGCGAGTGCGCCCAGCCGCCGCGCACCCAGCGAGTCTGCCGCAACGCCGCTCACCTGCACGTCGACCGGTTGGCCGGCCTCGATCGCGCGGTGAAGGGTCGGCGCCAGCTCAGGCTCAACCCCGACAACCCTCGCCTGGTCGCCTATTGCAGTCGCGATGCCCCCGATCAGACCACCACCCCCGACTGCGACGAGCACCGTGTCAAATCCGTCGAGTTGTTCCTCCAGTTCCAACCCCAGCGTGCCCTGCCCGGCCACGATCTCGGGCTGGTCGTACGCATGCACCAGCAGTGCACTCGACTCCTCGCACGCGACAACCGCCGCGGCGTAGGCCTCGGCGTACTCGCTCCCCACTTGCACGACATCGGCATCGAGCGTCCGCAGCCGCGCGATCTTCGCCGCGGGTGCCGTCTCCGGAACGA
>JAWWOY010000575.1:0-2619 GCA_033851195.1 Kribbellaceae bacterium
GACAGACGCAGGAACCCAGCCTGGTGGTCGCCATCCTCGGCGTCTGCGGCTCCGAGGACATCACCGCCTTGAACCGCTGGCGCAGCAACCAGGCGACCGGAGTCGCACTCTTGCTCGACGCCGCCAGTTGGGCGGTCGGCGCGGACGGAACCGAGAAGGTCGCCCGGCTGGCCGCACAGACGGACGCCACCGAACACGAACTGCGGCGCAGCGGCTGGCGGGTCGCCAGAGTTCGCCGCGGTGACCATCTCCCCACCGTGTGGTCCACTCTCGGACTGCGGAGCGGAAGGATCGCATGACCGGCCACGTCAGGCTCTCCATCGCCGCCTGGGGCGCGACCGTGCTGGGCGCCATCGTGCTGACGCCGGTCTTCTCCGGGCCGTTCCTCTTCATCAGCGCCTTCCTTTGCGGTGCGATCACCGGCGTCGGCATCCTGCTGCAGAACTGGCGCGCGCCCCGGCTCGTCGTACCGGTCGTGCAACTGGCGGTACTGGTCGAGTTGCTGTCGCTGTTCTTCCTGTCCGACACGCTGAAGTTCGGCCTGCTGCCGTGGAAGGACACGGTCCTCAAGTTCAACCAGCAGATGGTGAACGCGATGGACTCGATCAACCGCTTCAGCGCACCACTGCCGCCTGACTCGCATCTCACCCTGTTCGCGGTCTCGGTGATCGCGGCGACCGGGTTGCTGATCCACCTGGTCGCCGTCCAGATCCGGCAGGCCGCGTGGGCCGGGTTGCTGCTGCTGACCATGTACACGGTGCCCGCCGCGACCGTGCACGGTGGGCTGCCCGCGATTCTCTTCGTCCCGCCGGCCATTGGCTACATCGTGCTGCTTTCGGCCGAAGGGCGGACCAGGCTGAGCCGCTGGGGTCGGCGGATCTCCGGCATCTCCCACCTGGACTCGGCCGACCCGGTCGAAGCCTCCGCCCTTGGTCAGGCCGGACGCCGGATCGGCCTCAGCGTGGTGGCTCTCGCCGCCTTGCTGCCTGCCCTGTTGCCGGCCCTGCCGGAGGGCGTGGTGGGCAACGGTCTGGCAGGCGGTGGGACCAGCAACGGGCTGGGCGCGTCCATCTCGGCGACCGACCCGATGCTGGACATGGGCAAGAACCTGAAGCGCGGCGACAACGTGACGGCGCTGACCTACTCCGGCGGTCCCGGCGGCGGCAGCTACCTGCGGTTGACCGCCCTGGACTTCTTCGACGGCAACACCTGGCGGATCTCGCCGCGGCAAGAGGGTCAGAAGATCAGCGGCGATCTGACTCCGCCCACCGGCTTCGCCGGTGACCTGACCAAGGTGCCGCAGAGCCATATGAAGGTCGAGGTCTCCCGCAATTTCCGCTCGCAGTTCGTCCCGGTGCCCTACCCGGTGCACTCGATCTCGCTGAAGAAGAACTGGCGCTTCGACGCCGGCTCACTGGACATCGTCTCGTCGAACGGCCAGGTGGTCGGTGGCCAGAGCTACACCCTCACCGCCTATGACCTGAAGCCGACGCAGGAACAACTGCGCGACGCCATCGCCTCCGGTCCGCCGGATCAGTACACCAGCGAGGTGCCGCAGGGGACGCCGGAGAGCATCAAGCAGCTGGCGCGGTCGGTCACCGCCACGGCCGGCGGCAACCACTACGAAGAAGCCGCCATGCTGCAGAAGTGGTTCCGCAGCGGCATCTTCACCTACAGCACCGAGACCAGCAGCCAGAGCGGCATGCAGGCCATAGAAGACTTCCTACTCCGCAACAAGACCGGCTATTGCGAGCAGTTCGCCACCGGCATGGCGCTGATGGCCCGGATCCTCGGCATCCCGGCCCGGGTCGGCATCGGCTTCCTTCCTGGTCAAGCGGGCAAGGACGGCAGGTACACCGTCCGCATGCACGACATGCACGCCTGGCCCGAGCTGTACTTCCAGGGCGTCGGCTGGGTCCGGTTCGAACCAACACCTGGCCAGCGGGTCGCCACCATCCCGACGTGGACGGACTCGACCGGTGCACCCGTCGATCTGAGCGACCCGAGCACGACGCCAACGACAGTTCCCACCGGTCCGGGCAGTGCCGCCAGCCAGCCGATCGACAAGCGGAACCCCGACCGGGTGACAGACACCGCAGGCACCGCCGTCACCGGCACCGGCGGCTGGTGGGGCAGCGGCGGCGGCAAGGCCGTGGGCGGAATCGCCGCGGGGCTGCTGGTGCTGTGCATCCCATGGCTGATCCGTACGCTGGTGCGCCGCCGCCGGTTCGCCCGCCTGCCAGGCCGGGCCGGGGTGGAGAGTCTCTGGGCCGAGGTCCGCGACTCCTCACGCGACCTCGGCCTCGACTGGTCCGACGCCGCCACGCCACGGCAGTTGGGCGATTGGCTGACCGAGCAACTGCCCGACACGGTCCATCCGGAAGTGATCCGCCTGGCCCGTGGTGTCGAGTCGATCCGGTACGCCGGTCGCGACCACCCGGCGGTCGATCTCCGCAAGGAAGCTGCCACCGTCCGTCGAGCCCTGTGGACCGAGGCGACGCTGGTCCGACGCTGGCGAGCGCGGCTGCTACCGCCGTCCTGGCGCTGGTACCTCAGCCGCGGCAGCACAGAGGCGTCCGACCTGTTGGACGAGTTCGACTTGGCTCTGGCCCGGCTTCG
>JAWWOY010000576.1:0-7202 GCA_033851195.1 Kribbellaceae bacterium
GTACGACGCGGAGTGTGGGCTGTGCCGGCGGTTCAAGGAGTGGCTGGCGGCACAGCGCCCGGCCGGCAACGGGCGGGGTGGTGTGGTCAGCCTCGGGTTCGTCGCGGCGGGGTCGGCGTACGCGAGATATCGGTGCCCGGGCCTGGATCACGAGGCCACGCTGCGTGAGGTGACAGTGGTCGCCGACGACTGGGCCGTGGACGTCGGCGACCGCGCGTGGATCGTCTGCCTGTGGGCGACCTGGGAACACCGGCACACCGCGGTCCGGCTGGCGAGCCCGGCGATGCGGCCGGTGGCCCGGGCGATCGTGCAGGCAGCAGCCGGGCTGCGGAGCTGGAACAGTGTCCGGCGGGAGGAAGGCGGAGGTGACTACGCTGACCGATGTGACGGACAGTGCGACAGCCAAGGGTGAGCAGACCCGCGAGCTGATCCTGTCGACAGCCCTGCGGCTATTCCGCGAGCAGGGCTACGGCAAGACCACCATGCGCGCGATCGCCGCCGAGGCAGGCGTCTCGGTTGGCAACGCGTATTACTACTACAGCTCCAAAGAGCACCTGATGCAGGCGTACTACGACCACCTGCAGGTACTGCATCGCGAAGCAGCCGTCGGCATCCTGGCTGAAGAGGATTCCTTCAGCAAGCGGCTGTCCGGCGTACTGGAGAGCTGGCTGGAGGTGGCTGCGCCGTACCACGAGTTCGCCGGTACCTTCTTCAGGAACGCGGCCGAACCGAAGAGTCCGCTGTCGCCGTTCAGCGAGCAGTCGAAGCCCGCGCGGGAGGCCAGCGTCGCGGTCTTCCGCGACGTGGTGGAGGGCTCGGACCTGAAGCTGCCGGCCGACCTGAAGGCGGAGTTGCCGGACCTGCTTTGGCTGATGCAGATGGGGATCGTGCTGTTCTGGGTGCATGACGACAGCGAGGATCTGGAGCGGACCAGGTCCCTGATCGTCCGGTCCGTGCCGCTGGTTGACCGGTTGCTGCGGCTCACCAGGATCCCCGGCGTCCGCGGCGTCGTGAACGACTTGGTCGGCCTAATCCGTAGCGTCAGGCCTTAGTGGTCGGCACCGGAAGCACCAGCCTGATGGCTGTGGTGGTGGTCAGGTGAGCTTCGCCCTCATTGGCGCGTTCGGTGCGGCCCTGCTGTACGGCGTGGGAACGGTGTTGCAGGCGGCTGGACTCCGTCGTTCCGCCCGGTCTGACGCCACGACTGCGTGGGCGCGGGCTCGGGCCGGCTGGCCGTATGTGCTCGGGCTGGCGCTGGACGGGCTCGGCTTCCTCGCGTCCGTCGCGGCTCTTCGCTCACTCCCGCTGTTCGTCGTCGAGT
This sequence comes from Kribbellaceae bacterium, assembly GCA_033851195.1. Lineage (GTDB taxonomy): Bacteria > Actinomycetota > Actinomycetes > Propionibacteriales > Kribbellaceae > Kribbella. The sequence goes on from JAWWOY010000576.1 coordinate 1,322, forward strand.
CCGCCGTTGCCTCGAGTGTCGCAGTGACAGCCGTGCTCGCGAGGGTCTTTCTCGGCGGGCGGCTCGAGCGGTCGGCGCTGATCGCCCTGGTCATGGTGGGGGTCGGCCTACTGGCCCTTGCCGCCGGTGCCGTCGAGGGGCGTGGGGTGCCGCTAGGCGAGGCCGCGGACCGCCTCCTGCTTCTGGCCACCATCCCGGTCGCGGTCCTCGGCCTGGTCGCCTCAAGGCTGCGCGCGAGCAGCGGGGTGCCACTGCTGGCCGTGGTCGCAGGTCTCGGCTTCGGTGGCACGGGGGTCGCCGCTCGGGTACTGAGTCTGACAAGGCCGTGGCAGCATGAGCTGGCCGATCCGGTTCTGTGGGCTCTCTTGGTCTACTCGCTCATCGCTCTTGTCGCCTACGGAATGGCACTGCAGCGAGGATCGGTCACCGTGGTTGCCGCGGTGACATTCACGGTGGAGACGGTAGTGCCGGCCGCTATCGGGCTGCTGTGGCTGGGCGACAAGGTACGGCCCGGCACCGCGTGGCTGACGGCGGTGGCGTTCGCGCTCGCGCTCGGAGGGTCCGTCCGCCTGGCCAGGTTCGCGACAGGGGAGTCGTTGCCTGAATCGTGAGATCGCCGACTCGGGAAGCTATTCGCCGGTGACCCCGTCGAGGCGTTCGCGGATCAGGTCGGCGTGGCCGTTGTGCCGGGAGTACTCCTGGTTCAGGTGCATGTACAGCCAGCGGAGGGACCATTCGCCGTCCCGGTTCGGCCGGCGGAAGACGTGATCGAGCCCGAAGCTATTCGCGATCTGGTCGGAGACCACGGCCACCGTCTTGAACTCGCCGAGATCCTCTACCGCACGGTCCGCGTCGAGCAGGTCGAAGTCGCCGTCCGGATGTTCGTCGGTCCAGAGCCGGAGCACCAGCGGTCGGCCGGCGACGCAGATCTGGAACCAGTACCGTTCGACCTCGGTCAGGTGCCGCACCAGGCCGAGCAGGGTCATTGTGGACGGCTCTGCCGTCGCCAGGGATAGTTCTGCGCCGGTCAGGCCGGCGCATTTCCACAGCAGAGTGCCGCGCTGGTAGGCCAGCCAACCCGCCAGCATGGCGCGTTCGTCCCCGACCTGGGGTGGATCGGTGCGGTAAGCCGTGTCGTCAGCTGTGCTCACGGCGGGTGAATCTACCGCGCCGCGTAGGCCATCATCATCCAGGTCGCCACGGATATGGCGCTCGTAACGGTGGCGGCGTGGCCGTGGCGGCGTCAGACTGATGGCATGAGCGAGCCGGTTCGCGTGATCAGGAAGGGCGACCTGGTGGCAGCTGATCCCACCGCCGGGATGCTCCGGAAGCGCGCGTTCGAACTCCCAATACTCTGGGCGGGTCAGGTTGAGACCGCACCAGGAGCCGTCTCCGCTTGGCATCATCACGACCGCAACGAGTCGTGTCTGTACGTCGTATCGGGCTTGCTGCGATTGGAATTCGAGGGCGGCGAGGGTTACCTGGATGCCGGGCCCGGGGACTTCGTGCATGTGCCGGCATTCATTGTGCACCGGGAAAGCAACCCCACCGATGAACCCTCGGTCGCGGTGATCGCTCGAGCGGGTGGCGGCATACCGACGGTGAACGTGGACCCGCCGGCCCATCCCCCCGCACGCACGTAGTCGGCCGCACGAGGTCGCGGTTGGATCGGTGCCCAGCTCGAGACGGCCGACGGCGGCACCATCATCTCGGCCGCCATCCCCCTCTCCGGCTAGCTCCCTGCGGTTCGGACACGGACACTTCGAGGCCTCCATCTCCACGGAACGGCAGCCGCAGTGGCTGGTCGAAATGTCCTGGAAGATCACCGGCGAACCTATCGCGACCGATTTGCTTGACAAGTCACGTCAAGTACTTGACGCTCTATGTCAAGTAACGAAGGAGGCGCGGTGCAGGAACTCACCAGGCAGTTGGTTGCCATCATGAACAGTAGATTGCTCGATCCACTGGAGATCGTCTTCGACCAGACGGTCGACGACCTACGGGCAAGAGCGGAGCAGGCAGCGGAGGCGTTCGCGGTCCGGCTGCTCGGACCCGACGACCAGGACGCGGCCTGGGCCGCGGCGACCCTGATCGGCGCGCTCTACCCGAGCGACACGGCGTTCAACCCGCCCGCCGAGTGGTGGCGTACGCCGCTGGGCCGGGCCGTGCTGCGGCGCATGGGGCACCCGAGTGCGGAGACCGTCCCGTACGCCGTCGCCGGCGCGATGCTGGGTATCACCCGCCAGGGCGTGCACGATCTCGTCGTCCGCGGCAAGCTTTCGCGCCACCCCGACGGCGGGGTCACGGTCGCGTCCGTACGAGAGCGTGAGGTGCAGCGCGCATGATCGCGACGTACGAGCTCGGCGGCACCGGTCCCCAGGTCCTGCTGCTGCATGGAGGTGGCGGGACTGCCGACCACTGGCAGGAGTTCGCGGCTCACCTCGACGGGTTCCGGCTGGTAGCGATCGACCTGCCGGGGCATGGGGCTTCCAGCGACAGTTCGTGGCTGTGGGACGAGGTGCTCGAGGAGTTGGAGACTCTGGGGCTCGACAATCCGGCCGTGGTCGGGCATTCGCTTGGCGGCATGCTCGCAGTCCGTTGGGGTCTGCGGCACCCGGACTGCCCGGGTGTGGTGAACCTTGACGGCAACGGCTGGCCCTCGACGTACCCAGGGCTCTCCGACGCCGAGGTGGCGGTTGCCCGCAGCAACCTAAATGCGGCCTTCAAGACCCAGGCGGAGGCGATGGCCGCGGCGCTCTCACCGGAACAAGTGGAGATGCTGGTTGGTCAGCAGCCTCTGCTCCGGCGGAATCTGATCAGCAGAGACGGCCAGACATTCCTCCGGCCGGAGCGCCCGGCGCTGGATGTCATCCGTGAGCTGATCGAGCGCGAACAAACGACCCACCTGTACGACGGCCTGCGCTGCCCGGCTTTAGCGGTGGTCGCGACCAGGCTCTTCCCGGCTCAGGAGCCGTTCGGCGATCTGTTCAGAGCGCAGCAGCGTGGCGCGGTGAAGGATCTGGCCAGCCGTCGGGTCGTCGAGTTCGACGGCACCCACGGCATGCTTTTCGAGGACCCGCAGGGCCTGGCGAAGCTGGTGGCGGCCTTCCTGACCGGAGGCTGACGAGCGGGTGGATGTGGATACTCGGCGCAGAGGGACCTCTGGTGACGTAGACTGCTTGTGACGGCCCGCCCAGTTCTGCCTCGGGCCGCTTCTGCAGTCGACCACCACGCGCCGCGGCCTAGTGGCTGCGCCGGGCAGGACGACCCCTCTAGTTTCTTGGAGTACCACATGGCGGCACGCCGCCCCCGTAACATCAGCACGCCCGAATCCGCCCCCTCAACACCTCGCAGCAACCAGGCGCCCCGCGCCCAGATCTCCAGCCCTCAGTCCTCGCGCGCCCAGGGTGAGGCCCCGGCGCGTCCTCGCCGCCGTCGCCGTACCGGCGCCCCGACCAACGGTGCCCAGCGCAATGAAACCCAGCGCAACGAAAGCCAGCGCGCCGATGTTGTCGACTCCACCTCGTACGACGAGGTCGAGCTGACGGTCGTCCCGGACGGCATCACCTTCGCCGACCTCGGCGTACCGGCTGAGCTGGTCAGTGCCCTGGCCGCGACCGGTGTCACCCACCCGTTCCCGATCCAGGCGGCGACGCTGCCTGACTCACTGGCAGGGCGGGATGTTCTCGGTCGAGGCCGGACTGGCTCCGGCAAGACCTATGCCTTCGTCCTGCCGATGCTGGCCAGGCTCGCCACCAGCAATTCGCAGCGCAGGCCTAACCGCCCGCGGGCGCTGATCCTGGCGCCAACCCGCGAGCTGGCAACTCAGATCCAGGCCTCCATCACGCCGCTGACCAGCGCGCTGAAGCTCCGCACCATGACGATCTTCGGGGGCGTCGGGCACGGCCCGCAGATCACCGGCTTGCGCAACGGCGTCGACATCGTTGTCGCCTGCCCCGGCCGGCTCGAGGATCACGTCAAGGCCGGTCACGCGAAGCTCGACTCGGTCGAGATCACCGTGCTGGACGAGGCCGACCACATGGCCGACCTCGGCTTCCTGCCTGCCGTCCGGCGGATCCTGGAGGCGACCCCGGCGGGCGGCCAGCGGCTGCTGTTCTCCGCCACCTTGGACGCCGGCGTCGACGTACTGGTCAAGCGGTTCATGAAGAACCAGGTCACGCACAGCGTCGACTCGGTCCATTCGCCGGTCGCGAAGATGACCCACCATGTCCTGCACGTTCAGACCGACACGCGGCTGCCGGTGCTGGTCGACCTGACCTCCGCACCTGGCCGCACGCTGGTCTTCACCCGGACCAAGTACGGCGCCAAGTCGCTCACCAAGAAGCTGATCGCGCTCGGCGTGCCGGCGGTGGAGCTGCACGGCAACCTGTCGCAGGGTGCCCGGACGCGGAACCTGGAGGCCTTCTCCGACGGCTCCGCGCGCACGATGGTCGCCACCGACATCGCCGCCCGGGGGATCCACGTCGACGACATCAACCTGGTGATCCACGCCGACCCGCCGATCGAGCACAAGGCCTACCTGCACCGTTCGGGCCGGACAGCCCGGGCCGGCGCCGAGGGCACCGTGATCACACTGATGACGGATGACCAGGTCCGCGACGTCCGGGATCTGACCCGCAAGGCCGGCATCGCCGCGAAGATCACCAAGCTGCGCGAGGGCGACCCGCTGCTCGCGAAGCTGGCGCCGGGCGAGCGCTCGTTCGTCACGCCGCCGGTCAAGGCCGCGGTCCAGCCGAACTCGAAGCCAGGCCGTCGTACCGGCGGGGCTGGTTCGGAAGGTGGCGGTCGGCGCCGGCGCGGTGCTTCCGGTCCGAGCCAGGCGACCAAGCCGCGCGGGAACGCCCGGGGCGGCTCGGGATCGGGCTCTGGCGGCGGTTCAGGCGCACCGAAGCGGTACTCGACGACCACTCCGGGCGCGACTGCCAGCCGTCCCGCGGGTGCGGCGGCCTTCTCGGCCGGGACCCGCTCCGGCGGTTCGCGCCGCGGACGCTGATCCGCGCTATACGGCCGATCGAAAGTCCGGCCGCTAGAGACCTCGTCGGGCCCAGGGCCGCTCTGTCAGGCATCGCCTGCTGGAGCCTGGGCCCGACGCGCGTCCAGGGCCGGTACCGTCGTCACGGTTGAAGCGACTCCGCGGCCACTTCCCGAGCGAGCAGGCCGCACTCAAGTGCGTGTACCTGGCAATCATGAGCCTCGACCCCACCGGCAAGGGCCGCAAACGCTGGACCAACCGATGGAAGGCAGCATTGAACGCCTTCGAGATCACCTTCGACGGACGGCTGTCCGCGACCGGCCGCAACTAGAACCAAGCAAACCAGTTACACCGAAAAGTTGACAGACCCTTCCGGGGCTCAGGACTGGGCGGCGGTGTCGTCGTCGGTCGGGTCGTCGTCGTCGGTCGGGTGGGTGCGGACGGAGTAGGTCCCGGTGTGGTCGACCCGGAACCTAAAGCCGTGTGGGCTGACCCACTTCTGTGCGCCGTCGTCGAGTCGTCGGACTGCCCAGCCGCCGTGGGTCTTCAGCCGGTGGCTGAACCGCGCTAGGGGTGCGAGGTTGGTGGTGCTGGTTTGTCCGGGTGGGCCGGTGGGGTCGTAGGCGTCGGTGTGGTCCAGGTCGGTTCGCATCGTGGTCTCGGCTGTGCCGTAGACGAACTGCTCCACCGGGTGGATCAGCTTCACTCGTTCGCGGATCCGATCGGGAATCTCGTACGCGTCGACGCTGACCCGGTCATTCAAGTCGATGACCGGTTTGACGACGACCTGGTTGTGGCCGAGGAGTTCGCTGAGTTGGCTGGCGACCATCGGGCCGTGTTGTTCGACTCGCAGGACGCCTTTTCCGGTGGCGAGGGTTTTGTCGGTGA
>JAWWOY010000587.1:0-7591 GCA_033851195.1 Kribbellaceae bacterium
AGCTGGCGGCTGCTGCCCGCGCTGCTATCGCCGTGCGCACTCAAGCTGGAACGCCAGGAGGTGGCTGGTCCCACGCCTGGTACGTCAATCTTTGGGCCCGGCTGCAGGAGCCCGAAAAGGCCGGAGCGATCATCGACAAGTTCCTATCGCGCATGGTGACAGAGAACCTGATGTACCTGTCCCATCGAGGTATCTTCCAGATTGATGCGAACCTCGGGATGGCGGCCGGCATCGCCGAGATGCTCATCCAAAGTCACAGCGAGGTCATCCGGCTGCTGCCTGCCGTGCCACCCCGATGGGCCACTGGAAAGGCGAACGGTCTTCGAGCCAGAGGCGGCTTGACATTCGACATCCAGTGGGTTGACGGGGTGCTTCGTTCCGCCCGCGTCACCGCTGAATTCGGGGGCGACTTCCGCGTCGGCCTCGGGTCGAATCTTGACGCCACGCTTGATCTCAGGCTCGCGGCGGGTGAGACAGCCGACATCAGTCATCGACTCGGTTCCCTGCATCTCCAGGGAGCAGGCCAGCGTGAGAACGACTGAACCAATCATGCCGACGACCGACCCAGCGATGATTCATCGAATCACGCAAGGCGGGGCAGCATTCGGCAATCTGTACACGCCGGTGACTGACGAAGCGGTCGAGGCGGCGCTGGAAACAAGTTGGCAAGCAGGAATTCGTGCATTCGACACCGCACCACATTACGGCGTCGGGCTGTCGGAAGAACGTGTCGGCCGGTTCCTGCAGAGGCAAGATCGCGGGAGCTACCGGCTGTCAACCAAGATCGGCCGACTTCTGGTAGACGATCCGGCAGCGCCTGATCACGCGCACGCGTTCTTCCGAACGCCGCATCGACGCAGGATCTATGACTATTCCGCCGACGGCGTGGAACGCTCCTTGGCGGAGTCCCTTTCCCGTCTCGGTCTCGATCGGGTCGATTCAGTCCTCATCCATGATCCTCAGGACTACCTGAGGGCCGCCGTCGAAGAAGCCGCACCAAGACTCGGCGAACTCAAGCAGCAAGGCGTGATCAACGAGGTCGGCTTGGGCTGCAACTACGTCGAGGTGGCCTGGGAGTTCGTGCAGCGAACCGAGATCGATTGCCTGCTGCTGGCCGGCCGGTTCACCCTGCTCGACCGGCGCGCCCAATCGCTCCTGCACGAATGCGCGCGCAGAGGTATTCGCGTCCTGATTGCCGGGGTCTTCAACGGCGGCCTACTGACAGGAATGGACGGACGCGCATACTTCAACTACCGGGAGGCCCCCTCCCAGCTTGTTGCAGCAGCCGAGCAGATGCGCTCCCTGTGCGAACAACACGGAGTGTCAATACGCGCAGCGGCCTTACAATTCCCCTTTCGCCACCTCGCGGTAGACAACGTGGTCATCGGAGCCGGCGCCGCAACAGAGGTGAGGGACTCGCTGCAGGAGTTACACACAGAGATCCCTGACGCACTCTGGCATGCGCTCGACGAACTCACTCCACCAGTTGAGCAACTTCCCGAGTGAGGACAAACCGGGACGGTAACCGGTCGGGGCTGCTGCCCGCCAGCACGCGACCTGACCGGTTACCCGGTATGATGATGATGTGATGTATCTTCAGCAGCGGTCAGAGTAGGACGCATGTCTAGCAATGAGTTCCCCCACCGCGTCGGTCCGCCTCAAGGGCTCGTACCTGTCGTCGTTGCCGGATTAATCGACCGCATCCACAACGGCGAGTTCCCAGCCGGTAGCGCTGTTCCGACTGTATCGGTACTGTCGGACGACTACGGCGTCAGCAGAACCGTCATCCGGGAAGCCCTTCGAATACTTCAGGAGAAGGGCCTGATTGACACGCGGCAAGGCAGCGGCACGGTGGTTCGCGACTATACGTCATGGAATTTGCTGGACCCGGAGGTGCTCGCAGCACAAATGCGCCACGACTCGTCCCTCGAGCGACTCGCAAGTCTGGTACAGATCCGCGCCGCGGTGGAGTCGGAAATGGCTAGATCCGCAGCCGACCACATCACTGACGCAGAGATCGAGCAGTTGAAGAAACTCCTCGACGAGTTCAAGGAAAACCGCAACGACCCAGCCGCCTATGCAGAAACGGATCTCAAGTTCCACGGGCTGGTCATGGCCATTTCAGGCAACCAGTTCGGCCGCCTCATCGTCGGCACAGTCGTGACCTGGGCAAGGTCAGTGCCCCGACCCGACGAACAACTCCCGTCCGCCATCCAGGCGTCGTACCGGAGTCACAGTGAGGTCTTCCGACGCATCGCAGCCCATGACTCAGCCGGTGCGGCCGAAGCCATGCGACGCCACATCATGGAGTCCTGGGGATCCAAACTGGACGCGGTGCTCAAGTCGCCTGTCGCCAAACGGTAATCGGAGAGCCATTTGCCTGTCCATCGTCTCGTCGATAGCCATCTCCACCTTTGGGCCAAGACACGAGACAGCCATGCCTGGATCCAGCCTGGGACGCAGCTAGACCGAGCCTTCACCGCCCGGGACGCAGAGTTGCAGCTTCGGGAAGCGGCCGTTGACCAGGTCATCCTGGTCCAGGCAGACCAGACGCCCGAGGATACCGATTTCCTCCTCGATATGGCTCGGGAGAACAGTTGGGTGCTCGGAGTCGTCGGTTGGGGGCCTATCTTCGCCCCGACAGAGCTTGCACACGAACTGGAGAGATGGCGTGACCAGCCACTACTGCGAGGATTGCGCCTCCGATGTGATCGCGCGGAGTCCGAGAAGTATGGCGAACCCCCTCAAAGATCGTTGCAACTACTGGCCGAGCATGGCTTGACCATCGACGTCCTCAGCCGCGGCTCCGCCGGCCTCGTATCGGCGTGCTCGTTCGCGGCACGATTGCCCAGCCAACCAGTGGTGCTCAATCATCTGGGCCGACCTCCATTTGGCGCTGCCGACTTCGTTGAATGGCGAGCCGCGATCGCCCAGTTCGCATTGTTCGACAACACCTATGCAAAGATTTCGGGCCTGGCCGGGTGCTTGGCGCCCGATCAGGAGTTTCGAGCCGACAACCTGCGTCCGGCCTGGGAGGCAGCCCTGGAGTCATTCGGCCCCCAACGCATCATGTTCGGCGGAGACTGGCCCGTCAGCACACGATTCGCCTCGTATCAAAGCACTATCGACGTGCTAGGCGCCTTGATCGACGAACTCACCGAAGACGAACGCGCCCTGATCTGGGGCGAGACGGCGCAAAGGGCTTATCGGGTTACCCGAGTTCGGGCGTAGCCGCACGACCAGCACCGGATAGCGGCCGAAGGCCCGAGCCCGCAGCGCTGGCTGAGACTCCGCTGCGCCTGGTAATCCGGGCTTGGCGCAACCCTGCGTCATGAGCCGCCGGTTCCGAGTCCCGCTATCAGGTTGATCGTGGTCGCCAGGATCACCGCACCGAACAGGTAGGACAGCAGGGCATGACGTAGCGCCGAATGGCGGATCGCCGGCGACTGCAACTCGGTATCAGAGACTTGGAACGTCATGCCGATCGTGAACGCGAGGTAGGCGAAGTCGAGATAACGCGGCGGAGCGTCCTGGTTGAAGTTCACGCCGCCGTCTTCGCCCGTGTAGTAGAGCCGTGCGTAGCGCAACGTGAAGAGGGTGTGCACGGTGAACCAGGACAACCCAACGCTGCCGACCCCGAGACCAGCCATGAGACTCTGCTGCGCTCCCCTGGCGGCGCCGGCGTGGACGAGCACCAACCCGACCGCGGCCAGACTGGCCACCGACGCGATCAATACGATGAGGTCGGTGACCGCACGGCCCGGGTCTTCTCGCGTCGCGTAACTGGCCGTCGCTGACGAACTCATCGGACCTGTCGCCAGCCACACCCAGGTCGTGAACACCACCGCCGCGCTGTCCCAGCCCACCAACGGCGCGTATTCCCAGGCACCCGCCGCCCCCGTGGCGACCGCGGCACACAAACCAGCGAGCAGCATCACCACCAGCCTGGTGTGGGACGCCGCCGATACCCATCGTTTGCTCGCGGAGCGGCGCTCTCCACCTGAAGCGGCCCGGGCTGTTCTGCTCATAGGGACAGTCAACCAGTCGGTCCGTAGTTGTGGATGGCAGGACGCCAGCGCAAAGCTATTTGCCAGCCAAGTGTCGGCGTTGAAGCTCAGACCAGTCCCGCGTCATGCACGCAGATGGCGATCTGGACCCGGTTGGTGACTTCGAGCTTGGTGAAGAGGCGGCCGATGTGTGCTTTCACTGTGGGCAGGGACAGGTAGAGCCTGGCCGCGATGTCGGCGTTGCTCAGCCCTGCACCGACCGCGACCGCCACCTCGTGCTCCCGTTCGGTGAGCCGCGCGAGTCGTCCCATGGCGACCTGTACCCGGTCGGGGGTCGACCCGCTGGTCAGTCGGGCTATCAGCCTGGTCGTGACGCTCGGCGACAGCATCGGCTCTCCATCGGCTACCTTGCGGATCGCGTCGATGATCGCGGCCGGTGCGGTGTCCTTGAGCAGGAAGCCGCTGGCCCCGGCGCCCAGGGCCCGGGCCACGTAGTCGTCGGTGTCGAAGGTGGTCAGGACGATCACCTTGGGCGGGTTCGCCCACGAACCGATGACCTCAGTGGCCTCCAAGCCGTCGAGCCGGGGCATCCGGATGTCCATCAGCACGACGTCCGGCCGGTGCTCTCGCGCGGCGTCGAGACAGTCCCGACCATCGATCGCCTCGCCGACGACCTCGATATCGGGCGCACCGCCCAGGATCATCAACAGGACAGACCTCACCAGGGCGTCGTCGTCCACGACGAGCACCCGGATCACCGGGGAACTGCTCACGTCGTCCATGGCAGCCACCCGATCAACTCGAATGACCCGCCGTCGCGCCGGGTCGTCAGTTGGCCCCCGGCCAGCTTGGCGCGCTCGCTCAGGCCGACCAGCCCGAGACCGGAACCAGGCGTGCTCCCGACGTGAAACGCGTGCAGGCTGCGGGCCGGGTTGCAGATTCGGATGTTCACGCCGTCCGCCGGTGAGCCCGTCATCTGCACCAGGACCGTTACCCCCGGCGCGTGCTTGCGGACGTTGGTCAACCCCTCCTGGACGATCCGGTACGCCGTGCGGCCGACCCGATCCGGCATCTCCGCCGCGGCGAGCACGCGGTCGTCGTACTGGATCCGCATCCCGGCCCCCTCCGCCTCCAACACCAGGGCCGAGAGGTCCGCGAAGGTCGGCTGCGGACGCTCGCTACCGCTCGCGTCGCTGCCGCGCAGCACACCGAGGACCTGCCGGAGGTCGCTGAGCGCCTGGTGTGACTTGGCCTGGATCACCTCCGCCGTCTGGCGCATCTCATCCGCGGCGAGGTCCGTGCGGTAGGCCAGGGCACCCGCGTGCATGGCGATCAGGCTGATCCGGTGAGCCAGCACGTCGTGCATCTCGCGTGCGATCCGGGTGCGCTCGTTCAGCCGACCCTGTTCGACCCGCAGCCCCTGCTCCGCCTCCGCACGCTCGGCCCGGTCCCGCAGGGTCCATAACAACTCGCGCCGTGAGCCGACGTACATGCCGCAGGCGAACATGGCGATGGCCGACAACAACCCCAAGACGAAGTCGATCCCCCACGGTAGGCCGGCCGCGGTGGGCTGCAACATCGGGATCGACGCCGATGAGACCAGATCCAGTAGACCGATGAGCAAGATCTGCCAGATCACTCTGCGGGTGGCGAGGGACACCTTCACGAGGGCGCCCGGGCCGTTGGCAGTCACCGAGACCGCTCCCATCACACTCGTGATCACCGCGATCGCCATCGGCCAGCGCCGCCGGAAGAAGGACAGCGCCAAAGCCACGACCCCGAGTGACAGGTCGAGCCAGAACAGCCATCGGGCCGTGTGCCACTGCAGCGGGGCCGACGACCACGCCAACACCCCACTCATCAGCAGCGCCAGCCCGGTGCGCCAGACGTGCGCCCGCCAGGTCAGCGGCGGGCTGTACTGATCCGGGCTCGGGCGGTGCATGCTGCTCACCATACGAGCCCAGCGTCACCGTGACGCAGATCCGAAAGTCGCTCCGGCCCCCTGCTTAAGTCACGGATGGTCGATCCCCAGGGCCGCTGCGCAACGCGGTCCCCGCCACAAGACTCAAACCATGATCACTGTTGACGGAGTAACCAAGACGTACGGCGGCCAACCGGCCGTCGACGATGTGTCGTTCGTTGCCCGGCCAGGCCGGGTCACCGGCTTCCTCGGCCCGAACGGCGCCGGAAAATCCACCACGATGCGGATCATGGTCGGCCTCACGCCGGCCAGCACAGGGCGCGTCACCATTGCCGGACACAACTACGGCGACCTCCCCAACCCAGGCGTCCTGGTCGGAGTGCTCCTCGACGCCTCCGCGCAACACGCAGGCCGCACCGGTCGCGAGATCCTCACGATCGGCGCCGACACCATGGGCCTGCCGAGAGCACGGGTCAACGAGATGCTCGAACTCGTGTCTCTCACCCCCGCCGAGGCCAAACGTCGACTGAGGGACTACTCCCTCGGCATGCGCCAGCGGCTCGGGATCGCCCACGCCCTCCTCGGCGACCCCCGCATCCTGATCCTCGATGAGCCCGCGAACGGGCTGGACCCAGCAGGCATCCACTGGATGCGTGGCCTGCTCCGCGAGTACGCCGGCCGCGGCGGCACCGTCCTCCTCTCCTCACACCTTCTCCATGAGGTGGAGAAGATCGCCGACGACCTGGTCCTGATCGGTCGCGGCAGGATCGTGGCCCAAGGCACCAAGGAGGAGCTGCTCCAGACCCGCGGCGCCTACGTCGAGGCCGTCGAGCCCGAGTCGCTTGCCGCCGCGCTGGAGCGCGAGGGGATCCACACGATCCCCTCCGGAGACGGCCTGCGCAGCGACGTCGAACCCGTCCAGATCGGCAAGGTGGCCGCTGCCGAGGGCCTCGCCCTCGTCGAGTTGCGGCCGGCCGAGGGCGCCGGCCTCGAAGCCCTCTTCCTGCAGCTCACCGCCGACACCCAGCGCGATGGAGACCCGACATGAGCACAGCGACCATCGAACCCACCCCGGCACAACCGATCGACCTTTCCACCACCCCCCGGATCCCCCTTTCGCGGCTGGTCCGCGTCGAACTGCGCAAGCTGGCGAACACACGGTCCGGCAAATGGCTGCTGATCACCATCAGCGTGATCACGCTGTTCGTCATCGGCATCTTCTACCTGACCGCGAAGCACTCCGACCGGACCTTCTTCAATTTCATGGCGGCCACCAACGGTCCGCAAGGCCTGCTGCTCCCGGTCCTCGGCATCCTCCTCATCACCAGCGAGTGGTCCCAACGAACCGCGCTGGTGTCATTCACACTGATGCCTGTGCGCAGCCGGCTGCTGCTCGCCAAAGTCCTAGCCGGCCTGCTCGCCGGCCTCGCTGCCATCGCGCTCACCGTAGTGGTGGCCGCCCTCGCCACGCTGGTGGGAGGTGCCGGCAACGCCTGGGCTCGGTTCGGCGTCGACGACCTCGGGAAGTTCGGCCTGCTGCAGGCGACCGGCGTACTCCAGGGTCTGGCCTTCGGCCTGCTGCTCCTGAACTCCTCGGCCGCGATCGTCAGCTACTTCGTCCTGCCCACAGCGCTCAACATCGTGGCGATGCTTTGGACACCGC
>JAWWOY010000507.1:0-2736 GCA_033851195.1 Kribbellaceae bacterium
AGCTGCCGGCGGAGATCCTGACCACGGTGATGCGCAAGCACCAGCGTTACCTCCCGGTCCGGGATGCCGACGGCAAGCTGTTGCCGCACTTCGTTGCCGTCGCCAACGGTTCGGTCGACGAGGCCACTGTTCGGGCCGGGAACGAGGGAGTGCTGCGGGCCCGGTACGAGGACGCGGCCTTCTTCTGGCGGGCGGATCTGCAGACGGCGCCGGCGGCGATGAAGTCGGGGTTGGAGAAGCTCGCGTTCGAGGAGCGCCTCGGCTCGATGGCCCAGCGAGCCGGCCGGATCGGGGCGATCGCGCTGCAGTTGGCCGAGGTGGTCTCCCTCGGCGACGCGGACCTGGCCACGCTGCGCCGGGCTGCCGGGCTGGCGAAGTTCGACCTCGGCTCGCAGATGGTGGTCGAGCTGACCAGCCTGGCCGGCACGATGGCCCGTGAGTACGCCCGGCGCAGTGGTGAGTCCGAGGCTGTCGCGCAGGCGCTGTTCGACATGGAGCTGCCACGCTCCGGCGGTGACCCGACGCCGGCCACCACTCCAGGCGCCGTACTGGCGTTGGCGGATCGGTTCGACTTGCTTGCCGGGTTGTTCGCGGTCGGGGCCAAGCCGACTGGTAGCTCGGACCCGTTCGGTCTGCGCCGGGCAGCCGCAGGCGTCGTCGCGATCCTGCGGGACCACCCCGAACTGCGCGACATCACACTGCCGATCGGTCTGGCCGCGGCTGCCGAGCAGATCGTTGCGCAGGGCATCGAGGTGGCTGAGGAGTCGCTGGCCGAGGTGGCCGACTTCACCGTCCGGCGGTACGAGCAGCAGCTCCTCGACCGCGGCAACGACCCGCACCAGGTGGCCGCCGTACTGCAGTTGGCTGCTGCGCCGGCGGTGGCCGACGAGGCACTGGCCGAGTTGCAACGCCAGGCCACGAGCGAGGGCTTCGCCGAACTGGTGGCCGTGCTGCAGCGGACCCGCCGGATCGTGCCGGAGGACACCCAGGCGACCTACGACCCGGCCAAGCTCACCGAGCCGGCCGAGCTCGCGCTGCACCAGACGGTGACCAAGGCCCGAGAGGCGCTCGGTTCGTCAGCCACCTCGCTGGCCGACTTCATCGCCGCGGCCTCCGTACTTGCGGGCCCGGTGACGGCGTTCTTCGAGGAGACCCTGGTGATGGCCGAGGACCCGGAGGTCCGGGCCGCCCGGCTCGGCCTGCTCGCCACCATCCGCGACCTGGCCGAACCGGTCTTGGACTGGCAAGCCCTGAGGAGCTAGGGAACAAAAGGCGAGGAGCGGGGCCAGGCGGTCGGTGATCATTCGGTAGCCGTCGGGCCTCGTACAGTCGCGCCCTCGAACGTCACAGCCCGTACGCCGATGACGCCCGCCTGTGGGGGCCGGTGAACCGTCGGCGGCCTCCGTCGCCCGCCTGTCGGACTCCGATCGTGGAGCGGTTGATCGAGGACAGTAGAGTAACTAATGGACTTATGTAACAGGTGATGCAAATAAACTTAGGTTACGCTCACCTCAGTTTCTCCGGAAGGAGCGAGCGAATGACAACGAACGTGGTCGAGCAGCAGGTCGAACTTCATCACTCACACCGGGACGTGACCGGCGGCTGGCTGCGGCCGGCCACCTTCGGGGTGATGGATGGCCTGGTATCGAACTTCGCGCTGGTCGCGGGTGTCCTCGGTGGCGGCGCCGCCGGCAAGGTGGTGATCATGACCGGCCTGGCCGGGCTGGTTGCCGGCGCCTGCTCGATGGCGTCGGGTGAGTTCACCTCCGTTTCATCCCAGACCGAGCTGATGCGGGCCGAGATCGAGGTGGAGCGCGCGGAGCTGAAGGCGCACCCCGAGGAGGAGATGAAAGAGCTCGCGCTGATGTACGAGGCGAAGGGCCTGCGCCCCGAGTTGGCTGCCGAGGTGGCCCGCGAACTGAGCGCCAATCCCGACGTCGCGCTGGACGTGCACGTGCGCGAGGAACTCGGCGTCGATCCGAACGACCTGCCGTCACCGTGGATCGCGGCCGGCTCGTCCTTCGCGGCCTTCGCTCTCGGTGCGTTGATCCCGCTGCTGCCGTTCCTGTTCGGCGCGACCAGCGTGCTGCCGGCGTTGCTGCTGAGCGTCCTCGGCCTGTTGGTCACCGGCGGCGTCGTCGCCCGGATCACCACCCGGCCCTTCTGGTACGGCGGCGGCCGGCAACTGCTGCTCGGTGGTCTGGCCGCGGCCGTCACGTATGCGGTCGGCCTGCTGGTCGGCACCGGGTTGTCATGACCCGGACCGGCAGTTCGCTGCGCACCGTGGCACTCGCGCGTGGCCGGATAGCCTGTCCGGCATGGCAACGACCCGTCGTACGAAGGCTCCAGTGAAGGAAGCATGGCTGCTGCTGATCTACAAGGTGCCCAGCGACTCCTCGCGGGCGCGGGTGTCGGTCTGGCGCGAGCTGAAGCGGCTCGGCGGGTTCTACGTCCAGCAGGCGGTGTGCGTGCTGCCGGATCGCAAGGACCTGCGCGCCAGCATGGAGAAGGTGCGGGAGAAGGTCGCCGAGCTCGGCGGCTCGAGCGTCTTCCTGACCCTGACCGACGTGGAGGACGACGCTCGCGAACAATTCGTGGAGGGCTTCCGCAGCCAGTCCGCGAAGGAGTACGCAGAGATCGTCGAGGAGTGCGACACCAAGTTCGTCAAGGAGATCGAGTTCGAGCGGTTCCGGGAGAACTACACCTTCGAGGAGGTCGAGGAGATCCGCCAGGACC
>JAWWOY010000617.1:0-5427 GCA_033851195.1 Kribbellaceae bacterium
GCTCGGCGCTTCGCCATCAGGGGTCGTTGGGGTCAGACTGAGGACTATCCCTTGATCGCGCTCGCGATTGTGGTCGACCTTCTTAAGACGAGTCGAACGGAAGACTCTCGAACAGGCGGAAGCATGGCCAAGTTCAAAATCAACGACGGGAACAGCAAGAACTTCTTCACGATCGACGCGGAGCACTTCCAGACGAAGGGCACCTTCATCGATTTCAGCGATGCTGACGGTCACACCGTGTTCTGGATCGCGCAGTCCCTCGTCGACACGATCGAGCGCGTGCGGGAGCCCAGCACTGAGGGCCGGGGATCGTACTGAGCCTGAGACGGCAGGCCGGCAAAAGGTTGTGGAGTCGCCCGGGCAGGTCACTGATCAATAGCACGGCCAGTCGGAGATCGCCGCAGATGTCCCCAGAAGAACTGGCACCTGGTCAGACAGACACTCGGAAGCCAGTGCCATCGCTGTGAGTCTCGCGTGCCCCTCAAGAACCACAAGCGGACAGTCTGCACCGCTGCGCACGCAAATGATCGGCTCCCAGGTGACTCCTTCCTGTAGGGACTCTGCGGCAGCGAGGAAATGTCCAGTGGGCATGCGGCCGAAGACCAGGCCTCCGCGGCGGATGAATCGGGCGGCGTCCGTTGGTCGCCGGGTTCCGGTGGTCAGTGCCGTCCAGTAGCTGTAGTCGATATAACGCACGCTCAGCCGTTCGGATGGCGACAGCAGTACATGCTGCCAGCCGACCTCGTCAGGGAAGCCCTCGAACAGTTCGCGATTCTGACGGTAGCCTCGGAACTCGCCCAGTACCCGACGTCGCTGCTCATTCTCCTTTGGGTCGGACAGGTTCGCGTTGGTTAGAAGCGCCCTCGAGTGACCGATCCTTGCCAGCACCCGCGTGAGGGTCGACCCAAACCGCTCCGAGCTCAGTTCGCCGACGAGAAAGCTCGCGACCATCTCTGCCTCTGAGGCAGCCCCAATGATTCGCATGTGTCCATCCTGCCGACCCACCCACTCCGGTGGCCTGCCGCGGTGGGTGGGGTCGACGGTCACATGCTGACTCTCGAATACCGCATGGAGCCGATAACGCTCGCTCCCAGCGCGTCGGCCAGACGTCATGACATTCCTTGTTTCGCTTGAGCACGCGACAGCGGCGCTCTGGCAGGCTGACCCTGTGACAGATGACCTCGCCCTGGACGGCGCACTCAAACAGCTGTCGATGCTGCGGCAAGCCCAGCACGGTGGCAAGCGAGTGCCGCATAAGCCGCTGCTGGTGCTGCTGGCTTTGGGGCGTTTCACCGAGACGGGCAGCAGCGCGGTGCCTTGGTCGATGGCCCAGATCCGACTGGCCGACCTGATCGCTGAATTCGCCCCACCTTCTCGGACCCGCCCGCGGCAGTCTGCGGCCTACCCGTTTACCCGGTTGCGGACGGATGAAGTGTGGGTCCTCGACCGAGACGTCCCCGACGATCTCCTCCGCCCGCTTGACCGCGAATCTCCCACTGGTCAGCTTTCCGACAACATCGAGGATGCCCTTCGAACTCCCGGTGGAGTGGATGCCGTGGCGCGGGATCTCATTGAGAGCCACTTCCCAATGACCGTAGGCCGCGATGTCCTCGTCGCCGTCGGACTCGACCCGGACGAGGTTTACGCGAGCAGGATGGCGCCAGGAGGGGCCGAGCGCCCACGTCGCAGTGCCTCGTGGCCCAGCCAGATCCTCACAGCCTGGGATAATCAATGTGCCTTTTGCGGCTATGACGGGCATCTCGGCTCGGCCGCAGTGGGACTTGAGGCGGCGCACGTGCGATGGTTCAATCTCGGCGGCCCGGATGCCTTTGACAACGGCCTTGCGCTGTGTTCACTTCATCACAAGCTATTCGATCGCGGGGCGCTCGGGCTCGATCCGGAACATCGCGTTGTCGTTTCCCGGCACTTCACAGCGCGCACCGAGGCCGCCAAGCGCACATATGAGCTGCACGGCCACGAATTGCAGCCCCGCCGAGGCACGCCCCTGCCCGCGTTCAAGCACACTGCCTGGCACGTACGCGAAGTCTTCAAGGGCGAACCGCTGACCACCTGACCGCGGCCGGCTGGAGTCGACCGACGCTGGCCGCACCCGGCTCGTCGGCACCACCGACGAGCCGCTGTGGTACGTCGAGGTCGGCCTTCAGAGTCAAGTCGTTCTGATCCATCCCCACGTTGTAAATCAGCCAACGATGCAGCACGTTGCTGTTACGGTCTCGCTGTGTCTCAGACAACGGACTCGGACTGGCCGATCTTGGTGGGACCTCAGGTGACCCTGCGGGTTCTCACGATGGCCGATGTTGATGGCTGGCACGCTGGCGATGACGCGGAACAGCAACGCTGGTTCGAGGCACCGGGGCCTTCACCCAGGGAGAACGTGGTGCGCATGATCAGCGAATCGCGTGAAGCCTGGGCGAGCTCAGGGCAGAAGCGGCAGTGGGGAATCTGGCTTGACGACGTGCTCGTTGGCGGCATAGACGTCGAAGATCGCGGACACACTGACGCTTACCTGTCTTATGTGGTCTTCCCTGCGGGCAGGCGCAGGGGTGTGGCAACTGAGTCGATTTCATTGGTAACGGGATGGGCATTCGATAACTGGCCCGTAGACCGAGTGTTGGCGATCATCGATGAGCTCAACCTCGCCTCCAGGGCAACAGCCGAACGTGCTGGCCTGAGGTATGAAGCGTTGGCCGATCAGAGCGAATTCAGTGAGTCGGGCACGATGCTTCGTTACGTGCTCCACCGCTCGACCTCGTGAAGGGGCTCGCATCCCTGGGCGGTGAATGTGCTCAGTGGCCGGGGGTCGTTGACGGCTGTGCAGAGTGAGACGCAGAAGGCTACCGTTCTGACCATGTACAAGAACCAGACGTCGTCAACCGCTGTTCGCGAGACCACCGCCGCGTTCACCATCGACATGCAGCCCGCCGCCCCCGACTTGGAGATGACGGATCGAAACGACTTCACCAAGCTCTGGACGGGCGGGATGTCGGGCGCCAGCAGCGGACTGATGCTCTCGGCCGGTGATCCTGCAAGAGGCAAAGCCGGGTACGTGGCCCTGGAGAGGTTCGACGGGACCATCGACGGCCTGCGCGGCACGGTGGTCCTGCAGCAATACGGCAGCATGAATGACGGTGTCACTCTGTACTACGAGTTCGTTCCCGGCTCGGGCACCGACGGGCTGACCGGTATCACCGGAACGATCGCCCTCACCGTCACCGAAGGAGACCACCGTGTCCACGTGCACTACGCCTTGAACTGATCGTCAAAGGTCGCTGATCCAGGGGCGTGCAGGGGGCGATCTCGACCGCACACGACGTCAGCGCCTTCCAGCGCGCGTTCGCCCAGGGCAGGCTGCTGCCGGCGGACCTGCAAAAGGGGATCGCCGACCCGCCTGAGGGCGGCGGTCCCAAGCCCGGGGGCGCGAGTCAGCCCCCGGCCGTCCGTGCGGCGGCGAGCCCAGGCTGCAGGCGATCGCGGGCAGCAACCTCGGCTTCTTATCGGTGACGCGCTCAGGTCAAGGATCCGCCCAAGGCGAGGAACGCGAACGTGGCAAGCCAGTGGTCATGGACGAAGTCGCCACTCACGACGCTCGGCAGAGCCTCGTCCAGATGCCGGTAGGCGGCATTCTGAAGCAGCGATCGCCGCGGATCATGCGCCGGAAGCCCTCCAGACAACCCCGACAGCAGCCAGGCCCGCGACAAGTTCAACCCCCGAAGATGACCTTGCCGACCATCGACTGCCTCCCCCACGGCCACCGGTTCCAGCAGCGCCGAACTCAAGCCGGGAAGGAAAACGTCCAGCCAGTCAGCAAAACCGGCCGGCAGAACGCGCCGCATCAGATCAGCCTCGGTCAGCGCAGGGGAAAGGAAATCCTCGCCACTCGGCTCCCAAGAAACCGGATAGTCCCGATCGTCGGCGAACCACTCCACCGCCTTGGCGCGGCATACGGTGACCAGTTCGTCGCGGCCCAGCGCGATGCCCGCATCGATCAGCAGCGACAGCGCGAACGCGGAATTCGAATGCACCCCATGGCGCACCGGCAGGGCTGCCTGCCGCAGCCAGTCGACCGTCAACTCTTCGACCGCGTCAGCCAGCGGCGCCATCGCGTCCAACCACCGATCCGCTGCCTCGTCCGTGCTAGTAGCTACGGCTGCCGCCAGCACCATCGCCCACGCCCAGCCGTACGGCCGTTCGAATCCCGGCGCCTCACGCAGGTAATGCGCTTCGGCGGCCATCGCGGAGGCCGTCAGGTTCTCGTCGAGCGCGGCGCGGATCCGAGCGGCGTCGACCGCGTCCGGCCAATCCGACAGCAGCCGCACCAGCAACCAATGCATGTGAACGCAGGAGTGCCAGTCGTAGGACGAGTGGAACGCCGGATGCAACTCGCGCAGCGTCCGCCGATCATCGCGACCTACAAGCAGATGGTCCAAGTGATGCGGAAAGTCGGTCGCCAGATTGTGCAGCGCGATCGCCGCATATCCCGACGCCTGCTCGGCAACCGAAGTCGCCCCGTACTCCGAACTCATGGCGTGCTGGGTACTCGCGGCGGCTGGGTCTCGAGCACCTGGGCATTCTCCGCCAGGCAGGCGTCCACCATGATGCTCACGCCCTGCGCGATCTGGTCGATCGACAGGCTGGGCCCGTTTCCGTCGGGCACCTGCTCCGGGGCGTGCGGCACGTGGATGAACCCTCCACGCAGCTCCGGGTACTTGGTGGCGATCAGGTGCATCAACCCGTAGAAGATGTTGTTGCACACGAAGGTGCCGGCCGTGTCCGAAACCTTCGCCGGCAGGCCCGCCGCGCGCATCGCCGCCACGCTTGCTTTGAGGGGAAGCGTGGTGAAGTAGGCCACGGGGCCACCCGGCACGATCGGGATGTCGACCGGCTGTTCACCGGCGTTGTCCTCGAGGCCGGCGTCGTTGATATTGATGGCTACCCGTTCGGGCGTGATCGCGGGGCGGCCGTTGGCCAGGCCCACGCAGATCACCACCTCAGGGCGCTGCTCCTCGATAGCCGCCTCCAGGTCACTGATGGCGGTGGCGAAGACCGTCGGGATCTCGACCGCGCGGACCTCGTCCGGGCGAGCCTCGGCGACGTGGCGCACGGCCAACCAGGACGGGTTGATCTTGTCGCCGCCGAAAGGCGTGAAGCCGGTCAGCAGAATCTTCGGTGAGGACATCTACCGCGCTCCGAACGCTAGGAAGTACATCAGGGCGATATTGCAGAACAGCAGCGGTACTGCGGTCGGTAGCTGAGCCTTGATGACGCCGTACCGGCTCTTCATGTCGAGCAGCGCCACCGGAACCAGATTGAAGTTCGCGGCCATCGGGGTGACCAGAGTGCCGCAGTAACCCGCCAGCATCCCGATCGCAAAGACCGTCGCGGCGTTGCCGTGGAAGTTCTGCACGA
>JAWWOY010000633.1:0-2779 GCA_033851195.1 Kribbellaceae bacterium
TCCGGATCATCCAGGGCCGCGGCCGGCTGGACGGTCCCGAGACCGTTGTTGTCGACGGCACCGAGGAGCGGCTCGACGCTGACGTGGTGCTGATCGCCACCGGTGCAAGGCCGCGGATCCTCACCGGGTCGGAGCCGGACGGCGAACGGATCCTGACCTGGGAGCAGGTCTACGAGTTGCAGGAACTGCCCGAGCGGCTGATCGTCGTCGGGTCCGGTGTCACCGGGGCGGAGTTCGCCAGCGCGTACGACGCGTTGGGCAGCGACGTCGTGCTGGTGTCCAGCCGGGACCGGGTGCTGCCGGGCGAGGACGCGGACGCGGCCGCCGTCCTGGAGGAAGTGTTCACCCGGCGCGGCATGACGGTCCTCGGCAAGTCCCGGGCCGAGTCGGTCAAGCGGCACGGAGACCGGGTCGTGGTGACCCTGACGGACGGCCGGACGGTCGAGGGATCGCACGCGCTGCTGGCGGTCGGATCACTGCCGAACACCGAGAACATGGGACTTGTCGAGTCGGGCGTGTCGCTCCGCGATGGCGGCTTCATCAAGGTCGACCGGGTCGCTCGGACCACGGCCCGGGGCGTGTACGCCGCCGGCGACTGCACCGGGGTCCTGATGCTGGCCTCGGTGGCGGCGATGCAGGGCCGGATCGCTATGTCGCACGCGCTCGGCGACGCGGTCCGGCCGCTCGACCTGTCGACCGTCTCCTCCAACGTCTTCACCGCACCGGAGATCGCCACGGTCGGTGTGACCCAGGCGGCCCTGGACGCCGGCGCCACGACGGCAATGGTGGCCAAGGTGCCACTCGCGGACAACGCTCGAGCCAAGATGCAGGGGGTCCGGGACGGCTTCGTGAAGCTGTTCTGCCTGCCGAGCACCGGCATCGTCGTCGGCGGCGTGGTGGTCGCGCCACGCGCCAGCGAGCTGATCCACCCGATCTCACTCGCCGTCGGCGCCAGGCTCACGGTGGACCAGGTCGCGCAGGCCTTCACCGTCTACCCGTCGGTCTCGGGCTCCGTAGCCGAGGCCGCACGCCGGTTGCATCTCAGGAGCTGACATGAAGTTTCTCGTGCTGTGGCAGATGGAGCTCAGCCTCCTCTCGGCGGAGATGGCGCGGGCGGTCGGTGCCATGCCGGAGTACGGCCAACGGCTGCAGCGCGAGGGCAAGGTGGTGGCCCGGTACCACGTGGTCGGCTCGCACGGGGGCGCCTGGATCTACGAGGTGGAGTCGCACGAGGAGTTCGAGCGGCTGCTCGGCCGGGCGCCGGTGTTCAACTTCGCCCGCTACACCGTGCACGCCCTCGCCGAGATGAACGGGAGCACCCCGCCGGCTCGATGAGTGGTCGGCACCGACCACTACGACTGGACCGTTCCGTGATTGACGGACTTCCCGACCCGGAGGATGGTGGCAGGACGGGAGGTGTGCATGTTCGACGACACGGGGGACCTGACAGCTGACCGGCATCTGATCCTCACCCACCGGTTACGCGCCCGTCGCCTGCAGCTCGGCCTGACCCAGAAGCAGGTCGTCAGCCGGCTCGCGCGCCGGGGCATCCGGACCACGAACAAGACCCTGAGCAGTTTCGAGCACGGCGCGGGCCTGGACGTAGCGCGGCTGCCAGAATTGGCCGCAGCGCTCGAGTGCACAGTCACTTACCTGCTCGGCCTCACCGAGGATCCGCTCACCTGGGAACCGGACCGGTCGCGCGGATCGGTGCCGGAACGCCGTGGCCCCTCCGTCGCCGACGGCAACTGGATCCTCGGACCAGACGTGCCGGCCCGGCCGGTTCGACGGACGTAGTGGTTCGGGACACCGGGGGGCGCCATGACAGCCAGGCGAGGCACGGCGGTTCTGCTGGTCGTGGCCTTCTTGGCACTTGCCGGCTGCGGCGGGGGCGACGCGCCGGGAAGCGGGACCAGTTCGATCACGCTCTACACCTGCGTCGGCGACCCGACCGCCAAAGCGGTGATCGCGGCCTTCACCAAAGATCGGCCCGGGACCCGGGTCAATCTGTTCCGCGCGCCGACCGGTCAGCTCAACGCCCGGGTTGCAGGGGACACCCGAGCCGGTGGCTTGCAGGCCGATGTGCTGTGGACGTGCGACCCGCTGACCATGAACGGTTTCGCGAGGCAGGGGCTGCTCCGACGCTGGTCGCCGCCGAATGTCGCCGATATCCCGGCCCGGTATCGCACCGCAGACTTCGCCGCGGTGGATCTGCTGTACCTGGTCGCGGTCGTCCGCAACGAGGTGACGCCCTGCATGACTCCGCCTGCCGCGTGCAACCGCACGCCTGTCCCGAAGACGTGGCACGATCTGACCGGGCCTGAGTACCGGGGCGCTGTCGCGTTACCCGATCCCGCCTTCGCCGCCTCGGCGCTGGGCATGCTCGGCTACTTCTCGTCCGCCGATGGCTATGGGCTGGACTACTACCGGGCGCTGAAGGCCAATGGTGCGGTCCAGTTGAAGAGCCCGGACGATGTCCTGACGGGTGTTGCCCAGGGCACCTACCGAGCCGGCTTCACGCTGGCCAACGCGGCGTACCTGGCGAAGAAGAAGGGCTCGCCGATCCAGGTCGTCTGGCCGCTGCCAGGCGCCGTCGCGATCTACGCACCGATCGCCGTGACGAAGAAGGCGGGTGACCAGTCTCTCGCCGATCAGTTCGCGGCGTACGTCGCAAGCCCGGCCGGTCAGCAGGTGGTGGCGAAGACCAACGTGTATCCGGTGCTGCCAGGCCTCGGTGGGCCGGAGGTGCCCTCCGGTGCGCCGGTGGTGGCACCCGACT
>JAWWOY010000670.1:0-9349 GCA_033851195.1 Kribbellaceae bacterium
GAGAAGCGGGCGCGCGGCGAGCTCATGGGCATCGGACTGTCCTTCTTCACCGAGACCGTGGGCGCGGGGCCCCGCAAGCACATGGACATCGTCGGGCTCGGCATGGCCGACGGCGCCGAGGTGCGCATCCACCCCACCGGCAAGGCGGTCGTGCGGCTGTCCGTGCAGAGCCAGGGGCAGGGACACGAGACGACGTTCGCGCAGATCGTCGCCGAGGAGATCGGCATCCCGCCCGCGGACATCGAAGTGATCCACGGCGACACGGACAACACACCGTTCGGCCTCGGTACCTACGGGAGCCGGTCGACACCGGTGTCGGGAGCAGCGGCTGCCTTGGTGGCCAGGAAAGTCCGGGACAAGGCCAGGATCATCGCCTCCGGCATGCTCGAGGTCTCGGTGGCCGACCTTGAATGGACCAAGGGGTCCTTCCACGTCAAGGGTGACCCGAGCAGTTCGGTGACCATCCAGGACATCGCGATGCGGGCGCACGGCGCGGGCGATCTGCCCGAGGGGATCGAGGGTGGGCTGGAGGCGCAGATCTGCTACAACCCGGAGAACCTCACCTACCCGTACGGCGCCTACATCTGCGTGGTGGACGTCGATCCCGGCACGGCGCAGGTGAAGGTGCGCCGCTTCATCGCGGTGGACGACTGCGGGACGCGGATCAACCCGATGATCATCGAGGGCCAGGTACACGGCGGCCTCACCGACGGGGTCGGAATGGCGCTGATGGAGATCATCGCCTTCGACGAGGACGGCAACTGTCTCGGCGGCTCGCTGATGGACTACCTGATCCCGACCGCGCTGGAGGTGCCGGACTGGGAGACCGGGTTCACCGTCACCCCGTCGCCGCATCACCCGATCGGCGCCAAGGGCATCGGTGAGTCCGCGACGGTGGGATCGCCGCCGGCCGTGGTCAACGCGGTGGTGGACGCCCTCAAGCCTTACGGCATCCGGCACGCCGACATGCCGCTGACCCCGTCGCGGGTCTGGGACGCCATCCAGGGTCACCCGACCCCGCCGGTGTGAGCCCGAGATGACTCAGCGAATGGCAGGGCGCGTCGCCGACCTGATCGGCGCGCGGGTGCCGTTCGTGCATGCGGTCGTGGCCCGGGCGGAGAGTCCTACCCTGGCGCGTCCGGGGGATGACGCGGTCGTGCTGGCCGACGGCTCGATCGAAGGCTTCGTCGGTGGCGTCTGCGCCGAGGGTTCGGTTCGGTCGGCCGCGCTCGCCGCCTTGGCGGACGGCCGGTCGGTGCTGTTGCGGGTGATGCCGGACGGCGCGGCCGGGTTCCCCGACGTACCGGGTGCTGCGGTGGTCGCGAACCCTTGTCTGAGCGGAGGCGCGTTGGAGATCTTGCTCCGTCCGGAGATACCGGCTCCGCTGGTCGGTGTGGTCGGATCCACGCTGATCTCGGAGGCCATCGCCGCGCTGGGGTCGGCCGCGGGGTTCGCGATCGATCGGCTGGACGGCAAGCCGCCGGCCGCCGGCACGACGGCTGTCATCGTTGCCAGCCTGGGGCGGGACGAATTGGGTCCGCTTCGCGCAGCGCTCGACGCCGGCGTCGGTTTCGTCGGGTTGGTCGCCAGTAGCAAGAGAGGTGAGTCGGTGCTGGCGGAGCTGCAGCTGTCGGCGGAAGAACGGGCGCGGGTACACACGCCGGTCGGGCTGAAGCTTGGTGCGCAAACAGCCGAGGAGATCGCGCTGTCGGTGCTGGCTGAGGTGGTCCGGGCGATCCGGGTGGAGGGTCTGCAGCCGTCGCCCGCCGCGGCCGCCGCGGTCCCGGTCCAGGTACTCGACCCGATCTGTGGCATGACAGTAGTGGTCGGTCCGCACACGCCGCACTTGCTGGTCGACGGGGTCGACCACTGGTTCTGCGGAACGGGTTGCCGTGACGCCTACGCAGCACAGTTCGTGGGCTGAGCATGTTCGTCACCGGTCTGGTCCTTGCCGCTGGTGGTTCGCGGCGACTCGGCGTCCCGAAGCAACTGCTGCCCTACCAGCGCAGCACGATCCTGGGCACCACGCTCGAGACAGCGCGGAACTGCGCGTTCGACCAGTTGATCGTGACGCTCGGGGGTGCCTCGGCGCAGGTTCGGGAACGGATCGACCTGGACGGTCTCCGGGTGGTCGAGAACCCCGAATTCGGCACCGGGTGCTCGTCTTCGATCGTCGCCGCCCTCGAGGTGGTCGATCCGCGGTCGGACGGGATCGTGCTGATGCTCGGCGACCAGCCGGGCGTCACCCCTGCCACGGTCTGGTCGTTGGTGGCCGAGGTGGCCGGCCCGGCCGCGCCGATCGGGATCAGCCGGTACGACGACGGGCGCGGGCATCCGTTCTGGTTCGGGCGCGAGTTGTTCGGGGAGTTACGCGGTCTGCACGGCGACAAGGGCGTCTGGAAACTGATCGAGTCGGGCCGGCACCTGGTCACGGACGTCCAGGCAGCGGGCAATGTTCCGCTGGACGTGGACGATTGGGACGACTACCAGGCACTGCTGGCCCACCACGATGCCGAGGAGGCGGCCCGATGATCAGGCCCTTCGCCGACCCCGAGGAGGTGGTCAGCCGCCTCGATGCGGTGGACCATCTCCTGGACGAGGGGACGGCGACGGCGCTGTTCCTCGCCTCGGCGCTCGGCCAGCCGTTGCTGCTCGAAGGTGAGCCCGGGGTCGGCAAGACCGCCTCGGCCATCGCGCTCGCGGCTGCCCTGGATGCACCGCTGATCCGGCTCCAGTGCTACGAAGGATTGACGGCCGGCGAGGCTTTGTACGAGTGGAACTACCAGCGGCAGTTGCTGGCGATCCGGCTGGCCGAGTCCCGGCAGGAGAAGCTCGAGCAAGGCGACCTGTTCACCGAGGAGTTCCTGTCCGAGCGTCCGATCCTGCGCTGCGTCCGCGCGACCGGCCCGGTCCCGCCGGTGCTGTTGATCGACGAGATCGACCGGGCGGACGACGAGTTCGAGGCGCTGCTGTTCGAGTTCCTCGGCGAGGCCTCGGTGACGATCCCCGAACTCGGCACCTTCACCGCCGTACGCCGTCCTTTCGTGGTGCTCACCTCGAATCGGAGCCGCGAGTTGCACGACGCGCTCCGGCGGCGCTGCCTCTACCACTGGATCGAGTTCCCGGACGCCGAGCGGGCGGTCCGGATCGTGCGACGCCGGGTGCCGGCGGCCAACGACGCGCTGATCGCGAGTGCCACCGACTTCGTCGGGAAGGCCCGGGCGCTGGACCTGGACAAGGCGCCGGGGCTGGCCGAGACGATCGACTGGGTGTCGGCGCTGACCGTGCTGGGCGCCTCGTCGCTGGCCCGGGTGGACGCGCTCCGCACCCTGATCGCGATCGCCAAGACACCCGACGACCGGGACGCGATCGCCGAACTGCTGGAACCGATCGAAGGGGTCCGATGAAGATCACCGACGAGTTCACCGTGAGCGTGCCGGTCGAGCGGGCGTGGCAGGTACTGACCGATCTGGCCGGCATCGCGCCGTGCATGCCCGGTGCCCAGCTGACCGGGTTCGACGGCGAGACGTACAACGGCAAGGTCCGGATCAAGGTCGGTCCGGTGATCAGCGAGTTCGCCGGCACCGCCCGCTTCGCGGCGAAGGACGACGCGGCGCACCGGGCCGTGATCGATGCCCGCGGCAAGGATTCGCGAGGGGCGGGCAACGCGTCGGCGCTGATCACCGCAGGACTGCGCGCGGAGGGGGACCGGACCGTGGTCAGCGTGGACACCGACCTGAAGATCACCGGCAAGGTAGCGCAGTTCGGCAGCGGCATGATCAAGCAGGTGTCGGAGAAGCTGCTGGGCGAGTTCGTCGACTGCCTCGAGTCCAGGCTGGGTGCGGACTCCGAGATGTTCTCCGCCGTAGAGCCCGCCGCAGCAATCGGACCTGGGCCAGGCCGGCCTGCGCCCGCCGCGTCGGCTTCGACAGCCGCGCCGCAGGCGACCCAACCGACCGAGCCGGCGCAGGAACCGGCGGCGCTAGACCTGATGCAGTTTGCCGGCGGCTCCATCGCGAAGCGCCTCGTCCCGCTGCTGCTCGGCCTCATCGTGGTGGCGGTGATCATCTATCTCCTCGTCCGCTGACGGCCTCCTGCTCCGTGCCGTTGACCGGGCCGCCTTTGCCGTCGCCCTGTCGCGGCGGCTGCGCGCTGCGGGCGTCTTCGTAGACCTGACCGCGTCCGAGACCTTCAGCCGTGCACTGGAGGCATTGCCTCCCACCGACCGTCAGCGGTTGTACTGGTCCGCCCGGACGACGCTGGTGCGGGACCCGCGCGACATCCCGGCGTACGACGCTGTCTTCGCGGCGGTCTTCGCCGACGCGATCCTGCCGGTCGATCCGCACGCCCGGCGCCGACCGGGACAGACAGCCAAGGGTGACGCCAATGCGGCAGTCCCGGCTGCCGGGTCCACCGAGCAGGACGGCGGAGGGCTGCCGTGGCTCACGCTGCCGACAGTGACCGGTACGTCGATCGAGTCGACCACCGAGTTGCTGGTTCCCGAGCGGATGCCGAGCCGGTTGGAAGGCCTGCTCGACATTCCCTTCGACGAATTGGGCCCGGCGGATCTCGCTGCCGTCGGCGCCTGGCTGGAGGAGGCGCGGGAGCAGTGGCCGCGTCGGCGCAGCCGCCGCCTGGTCCGTCGCCCATCCGGCCGACACGTCGATCTGCGAGCCACTTTGGCGCGGGCGCGCCGTACCGGCTGGGAGCCGACCGAGTTGGTGCGGAAGGGACCGCTGGACAAGCCACGGCGGCTGGTGATGGTGTGCGACGTCAGCCAATCGATGCAGGCGTTCACCGCGACCTACCTGCATCTG
Source organism: Kribbellaceae bacterium (assembly GCA_033851195.1). Taxonomy (GTDB): domain Bacteria; phylum Actinomycetota; class Actinomycetes; order Propionibacteriales; family Kribbellaceae; genus Kribbella. The sequence goes on from JAWWOY010000670.1 coordinate 4,818, forward strand.
ATGCGGGCGGCGACGATGTCCGCGAACGCCGAGGTGTTCGCGTTCGCCACCTCGCTCACCAGACTGACCCCGGTGCTGGCGCACAGGGACGTGACGGTCGCGATGGCACAGGCGGCCGAACTCGTCACCGACCGGTTCGGCGGCACCCGGATCGCTTCGAATCTCCGGGTCCTGCTGAGGTCGCGGCATGCGGGAGCCTTGCGCGGGGCCGTCGTGATCATCGCATCGGACGGCTGGGACAGCGATGATCCGGCCGAGTTGGCTGCCGTGATGGCGCGGTTGCGCCGGCGGGCCTACCGGGTGATCTGGATGAACCCTCGCGCCGCGGCCGAGGGCTACGAACCGCTGGCCGGTGCGATGGCCGCGGCGCTGCCGTACTGCGACGAACTGCTGCCCGGGCACACGCTCCGGGCGCTGGGCGAGGTCGTCAGCTCCACAAGGTGACGTGGATCGACGGCCGGAAGTGCCCGACGTTCACCCCGGACCCGCGCAGCATCGCCTGGGTCGCCCGCGGGGTGGTGATGAAGCGGGTCAGCTCAGCAGCCGCCGGTACGACGGCGTGGCTGGGCAGGGTCATCGCACTCCAGAGGCCGCTGGCGGTCAGGCCACGGCCGTTCAGCACTTTCAGCTGGCCGCTCGACACGTCGCCGGAAGCCGCCGAGGACAGGGCCACGGCGATTCCATTGTCGCGCTTGGCCTCCTCGATGGCGGCGGCGTGGCTCTGGAAGATGCGCTGATGTCCCTCCGGGATGTCCAGCCTCCGGAGCAGCGCGGAGACCGCGCCGTCGGTGACTGCGGACGGCCCCAGCAGCCAGGTCTGCTCGCGGAGCTGGCCGGGTCTCGGCGGCACGGTCGCCGCCGGATGGTTGGCCCCGGCGACCACCACGATCCGGTAGTTCAGGAAGGCGACCCGGTAGTGCGACTCGGGTAGGCCGGCCGGCACCGGACCGAGCGCGACATCCACGACCCGATCGGCCAGCAGCGCCGCGAAATCGCGCGGATGATGCACGCTGAGCTCGACATCCAGATCGTCGGCCCGGCCGGCGAACAGCTCGATCAGCCCGGGCGCGGCATGTTCGGCGAAGAGGGTGGAGGCCGCGATCCGCATCAACCTGCGGCCACGGCCGGCCTGGCTGACCTCCAGGATCGTTCGGTCCTGCAGCCCCAGCAGTTCGGCGGCCCGGCTGGCCAGTCGCAGTCCACCGGGTGTGAAGGCAAGACCCGAGGCGGTCCGGGTGAACAACTTGTCGCCCAGCTCTTTGCGAAGATGCCCGACGTGCAGGGATACGGCGGCCTCGGTGACCTGCAGTTCGCTTGCAGCCTCTTTCACCGAGCCCAGCCTGACGACCGCTGAGAATGCGCGTAGCTGAGTGGGAGTCACGGTGACCTCATCCTAGGCCGAGTTGACATGGGGAGCGGCACGCGGTGTGATCAGTTGATCAGGGCATCTACTAAGGAGCCCGGAGTGGCTGATTCGTTCCAGGTCGGGAGCTGAGACGGTCATGTTCGTCACGGGGCTGGTTGTCGCTGCAGAGGGTTCGCGGGGGTTCGGCATCCCCAAGCAGTTGCTGTCCTATCAGGGCGGCACATTGCTCGGCGCGAGCCTGGACACCGCACGCGACTGCGGGTTCGACCAGCTGATCGTCACTCTCGGCGGGGCCTCGGAGCAGGTGCATGAACGAGTCGACCTGGACGGCGTCCGGGTGGTCGAGGCACCGCACGGCGACGCCGGCAGGTCGTCGATCGTGCCTGCCCTCGACGTGGTCGACCGGCGTACGGACGGGATCGTGCTCCTGCTCGGCGACCAGCCCGGTGTCACCTCTGCCACAGTGTGGTCGCTGGTGGCCGAGGTCGGCGGTCCGTCCACGCCGATCGGGGTCAGCCGGTACGACGACTGCCGGGGTCATCCGTGCTGGTTCGGCCGCGAGGTGTTCGGCGAGCTGCGCGGCCTGCGGAGCGACGAGGATGTCTGGGACCTGATCGACTCGGGTCGGCACCCGATCACCGATGTCGATGCCATCGGCAACGCGCCACCGCGGGTGGAGGACTGGGGCGACTACCAGAGCCTGGTCTCGCAGTACGAGCTCGGCCCGATGGAGAACGACCTGCCCACTGATTTGATCGCCATACCGGAGCCCCGGAGCAGCAGCGGCCGCAGACTCGAACGCCGAGGCAGGGAAACCGGCGACGGGGACGACGCGACCGGAGCCTGACCGCAGTCAACTCGTCACCACCTTGCTCGTGCCTTGATGACGAGAATCAGGATCTGACCCCTGCGGGTGTGCTGAAGTGCGGTACGAGGTGCACCGTCAGTCGGTCTTGTCCTGGTGGGCTGCCTGGGCCTCGGCGAGGCGTTGGCGTGCTCCGTCGAGCCATTGCTGGCAGGTGGCGGCCAGTTCCTCGCCCCGCTCCCAGAGAGCGAGGGATTCCTCCAGCGTGGTGCCGCCGGCTTCCAGCTTGCGGACCACTTCGACCAGCTCCTCGCGGGCCTGCTCGTACGAGATCTCCGGACGGGCGGCCGGTTCGGCTGCGTTGTTGCTCACTTGCTCTCCTTCGAGCTCGAGGTGACTTCCACGTCGAACCTGCCATCGCTGACCCGCGCGTTCAGAAGATCGCCTTCGGACACCTGGCCGACTTCCCGAACCGCGGTGCCGTCGGGCAGCTGGAGCACCGAGTAGCCGCGGTCCAGCGTGGCCTTCGGTGACAGGGCCCGCACGCTGGCCAGCCGGTGGGCCAGGTCGTCGCCGGCCCGGTCCAGGCGGTGGGTCAAGGTGCGCCGGCTGCGGTCGAGCAGTGCGGCAACCTCGTCGGACCGGCGTTGCAGGTCAGTAGTCGGCGCGGCTAGTGACGGTCGGCTGCGAATCGCGGCCAATGCATGGGTTTCACGCTCCAACCAACCCCGGACTGCCCGGTTGGCGCGCTCGCGGAGCAGCCGGATGCCGTCCAGTTGCTCACGCACATCCGGCACGATCCGCTTGGCCGCATCGGTCGGGGTAGAGGCACGCAGATCGGCGACCAGGTCCAGCAGCGGCGAATCGGGCTCGTGCCCGATCGCACTGACGACCGGCGTACGAGCCTGCGACACCGCCCGGATCAGCCCCTCGTCCGAGAAGGGCAGCAGGTCTTCGAGTGAGCCACCGCCGCGGGCGATCACAATCACCTCGACCGATTCGTCCGCATCCAGCCGACGCAGCGCGGTCATCACCTCGCCGGCGGCGGACGGCCCCTGGACCGAGGCGTACTCGACCCGGAACGCGACCGCCGGCCAACGGCGCTTGGCGTTCTCCAGTACGTCGCGCTCGGCGGCGGAGTCGCGACCGCAGATCAGGCCGATCGTGTGCGGCAGGAACGGCAGCGGTCGCTTGCGGTGTGCCGCGAACAGCCCCTCCGCAGCGAGCAGTTGCTTGCGGCGCTCGATCCTGGCGAGCAGTTCGCCGATGCCGACGTGCCTGATCTCGCTCACCGCCAGAGCCAGCGTGCCGCGCTTGGCGAAGAAGTTGGGCTTGGCGTTCACCACCACCCGGGATCCGTCGGTGACGGGTGGGTCGACCGCCTCGAAGATCCGCCGGTTGCAGGTGAACCGCAGCGAGATGTCGGCGTCGGTGTCGCGCAACGTGCCGAACACTGTCGTCGTCCCGCGTCCGATGGACACGTCGGTCAGCTGGCCCTCGACCCAGACAGAGCCCAGCTGGTTGATCCAACTGGCAATGCCGTTCGCAATCGTGCGAACGGCTGCCGGCGCATCCGGTGAGGTCTCCAAAGCCACCCGGCGACTCTACGGGCAGCCGTCGACATTCCGCTGTTGCCGCTGGACTTCGATGGGCCGCTCAATCCGTACCGAGCCAGGAACCGCCGACGGGATACGAGCGCCACGAGATCGTCGAGGGCGAGAAGATCTGGATGATCTGTTGAGGTGGTCGAGAAGCCGGCTCGTTCACGGCCCGTACGATGGGAGCCGTGACTGCCCAGCCTGAAACCACCAGTACGACGACCGCGCCCGCGGCCAAGCGGGTCCTGCTCGCGGCTCCGCGCGGCTACTGCGCCGGGGTCGACCGGGCGGTGGTGGCGGTCGAGAAGGCGCTCGACCTGTACGGGCCGCCGGTCTATGTGCGCAAGGAGATCGTGCACAACAAACACGTCGTCCAGACGCTGCAGCGGCGCGGCGCGATCTTCGTCGAGGAAACCGACGAGGTGCCCGAGGGCGAGACGGTGATCTTCTCCGCCCACGGGGTTTCGCCGGTCGTGCACCAGGAGGCGGCTGCCCGGCAACTCAAGACGATCGACGCGACCTGCCCGCTGGTGACCAAGGTGCACATCGAGGCGAAGCGGTTCGCCGCTACCGACTTCGACATCCTGCTGATCGGCCACGAGGGTCACGAGGAGGTTATCGGGACCAGCGGCGAGGCGCCGGAGCACATCCACCTGGTCGACGGCCCCGACGACGTACCCAATGTCGTGGTCCGCGACCCCGAGAAGGTCGTCTGGCTGTCCCAGACCACGCTTTCGGTCGACGAGACGATGGAGACCGTACG
>JAWWOY010000695.1:0-4576 GCA_033851195.1 Kribbellaceae bacterium
AGTGACATTCGCCCGGATCAGCCTGCTCTCGGGCGTCACCGACATCATCACCGACCGCGGCGCTCAACCCGAGCAACTCGATGCTCTGCGTCGAGCAGGCGTACAGGTCAGCGCGGTGTGACCGCCAGGCCCGCTCTCATGCTGGGAAGGCTGCCCGGACGGCGACCGCTCGGCGGAGGTCGTCCGCCATGTCTGCCACCACCCGACGGATGCCGGGACGGCCCTCACGGCTCGAAGCGGTAGCCCATGCCTGGTTCGGTGAGGAGGTGTTTGGGGCGGGCCGGGTCGGCCTCGAGCTTGCGGCGCAGCTGGCCCATGTAGAAGCGGAGGTTGCCACCGGCGTTGTCGTAGCCGGGGCCCCAGACCTCGGTGAGCAGCTGGCGTTGGGACATCAGCTTGCCGGGATGGCGGATGAGGACCTCCAGCAAGTGCCACTCGGTCGGGGTCAGCCGGACATCCTCACCGCTGTCCATGGTCACGCGCTTGGCGGCCAGATCCACCTGGGCGTCGCCGACCGTCACCACGGGCTCGTCCCGGGCGAAGTTGCTCCGGCGCAGTACGGCGCGCATTCGGGCGAGCAGCTCGTCGATACCGAACGGCTTGGTCACGTAGTCATCGGCCCCGGCGTCGAGCGCCTCCACCTTGTCGGTGCTGTCCGTCCGGCCGGAGAGCACCAGGATCGGCGCCTCGGTCCAGCCGCGCAGGCCCCGGATCACCTCGACGCCGTCGAGGTCCGGCAGGCCGAGGTCGAGGATCACCAGGTCCGGTGGGTACTGCGCCGCCACCTTCAGCGCCGCGGCACCGTTGGCGGCCACGTGTACCTCGTGTCGCCGGGCCTTCAGGTTGATCTGCAGCGCCCGGACGATCTGCGGTTCGTCGTCGACCACCAGCACCCTGGTCACCCGCGCACCTCCGGCCCTCGCTCGGATCGTTCGCGGCTGCCCGGCACCGGCTCGTCATCCGCCCGCGTGGTTGCCGCAGGCATCGACACGACCATGGTAAGGCCGCCGCCGGGGGTGTCCTCCGGCTGCAGGGTGCCGCCCATCGCCTCGGCCAACCCGCGTGCCAGCGCCAGGCCCAGCCCGACGCCGGCGGTGTTGTCGGTGTCACCGAGCCGCTGGAACGCCGCAAAGACCCGGTCTCGGTCGGCTACCGGAATCCCTGGCCCACGGTCGACCACCCGGACCTCCACCAGGTCACCGAGTGAGCTGCCGGTCACCATCGGCGACCGGCGGCCCGGTGAGTGCCGTACGGCGTTCGCCAGCAGGTTTGCAATCACCCGCTCGAGCAGCGCCGGATCCGCCTTGACCAGCGGGAGCGTATGCGGGAGGTCCACCACTACCTTGTCTGCGTCCTCCCCCAACTCAGCCAGTACGCCGGGCAGGATCTCGTCCAGTGCCATCGGCCGGGTGAAGACAGGCAGTACGCCGGCCTGCAGGCGGCTGAGGTCCAGCAGGTTGTCCACCAGGCGGGTCAAGCGGTCCAGCGACTCGTCCGCCGTCTCCAGCAACTCGTCGCGCTCATCCGGGGTCCAGTCCACGTCTGAGCTGCGCAAGCTGGTCACCGATGCTTTGGCCGAGGCCAGTGGCGACCGCAGATCGTGACCGACAGCCCGGAGCAGGGCCGTGCGCAACTTGTCCACCTCGACCAGCGGCTTGGCCTCCGCTGCAGCCTCGCTCAGCCGCGCGCGATCCACCAGAGCCGCCGCCTGCGCCGCGAACGCACCGACCACCCGGCGCTCGTCGGCCGCCAGCGGACGCCCCTGCAGCACCAGGGCCAGATTCTCCCCGCCGGGGATCTCGGCATCCCCTTCCTCCGGACGCAGGCAGGTCGTCGTACCGGCTGAGGCGATCGGTTTCCAGGTCTTGGTCAGCTCGTCACTGTCCAACCGCTCCATCAGGACCGCGCCGGTCATGCCGAAGGCCTCGCGGACCCGTTCCAGCAGTGCAGGCAGAGCTCTCTCGCCGCGCAGCACGGTGCCGGCCAGCATGGCGAGGGTTTCCGACTCGGCCGCGGACCGGGCGGCCTGTCTGGTTCTGCGGGCGGATCTGTCCACCACCGAACTCACCAGGGCAGCCACCAGCACGAAGATTCCCAGCGCCAGGGCGTTGTTCGGCTCGTCGATTCTGAAGCTCCGGGTCGGGGGGGTGAAGAACCAGTTCAGTACCACCGTGCCGGCGATCGCGGTCACCATCGCCGGCCAGAGTCCGCCGACCAGGGCGACCACGACCACGGCGAGCAGGAATGCCAGCACATTGCTGGTGAGGTTCAGCGAATCGCCCAAGCCGAGCAGCAGGGCCAGCACCGGGGGCATCACGACGGACAGCGCGAATCCGTAGTAGATGCGCCGACGGGGCAGGCTGCCGTGCAGCCGGGGCAGCCGGCCGCGGCCCATCTCCGAGTGGGTGACGATGTGGACGTCGATGTCGCCCGAGTCCCGGATCGAGCTGGCCCCGATCCCCGGGCCGGTGAGCAGCGACGACAACCAGCTACGGCGACTCCCGCCGAGCACCAGCTGGGTGGCGTTCTCAGCGCGGGCGAACGACAGCAGCGCTACTGGTATGTCGTCGCCGACGACCTGGTGGTAGGTACCACCGAGGCTCTCGACCAAGGCGCGTTGCCGGGCCAGGGCGGACGGGTCGGCACCGGTCAGCCCGTCCGAGCGGGTGATGTGAACAGCGAGCAGGTCCCCTCCGGAGGACCTTGCGGCGATGCGGGCGGCACGCCGGATCAGGGTCTCGCCTTCGGGTCCGCCGGTGATCGCGACGACAACCCGCTCGCGGGCCTCCCAGGTGGAGTCGATGTCGTGCTCCAGACGGTACTGCTGCAGACCCGCATCGACCCGATCCGCCACCCACAACAGGGCGAGTTCGCGCAGCGCGGACAGGTTGCCGACCCGGAAGTAGTTGCCCAGCGCGGCATCGACCTTGTCGGCGGCATAGACGTTGCCGTGGGCCATTCGCCGGCGCAACGCCTCCGGGGTCATGTCGACCAGCTCGATCTGGTCCGCCGCCCGCACGACGCGGTCCGGCACCATCTCCTGCTGCGGTACCCCGGTGATCTTCTCGACCACATCGTTGATCGACTCCAGGTGCTGGATGTTCACCGTGGAGATCACATCGATGCCGGCGGTCAGCAGCTCGTCGATGTCCTGCCAGCGCTTCTCGTTGCGACTGCCCGGCACGTTGGTGTGGGCCAGCTCGTCAACCAGGGCGACCTCGGGCCGGCGGGCCAGCAGAGCGTCCAGATCCATCTCGGTGAAGCTGGCTCCGCGGTAGTCCAGGATCCGCCGCGGCACCGTTTCGAGGCCGTCGAGCATGGAGGCGGTGTGCTCCCGGGCATGGGTCTCGACGAAGCCGACCACCACGTCCGTACCGCGCTTCTGCCGCCGCTGCGCCTCGCCCAGCATCTTGTAGGTCTTACCCACGCCGGGTGCGGCACCCAAGTAGATCCGCAGATGCCCGCGGCCGCTACTACTCATACCGCCATCGTCTCAGCTCAGCCAAGGTTCACTTCAGGGCCGCGAGATCGGCGTTGAGCGTCACGACGTTGACCGTGGGCTCTCCCAGGAAACCGAGCACCCGGCCTTTGGTGTTCGCCTTGACCAACTGCCGGACCGTGGCGACAGGTAGGCCACGCTCCCGCGCGACCCGGTTCACCTGCAGGGCCGCGTACGCCGGACTGATGTCCGGATCCAAACCGCTGCCGCTGGCGGTCAGGGCGTCCGGCGGCACCTGAGCCGGGTTCACCCCTTCCAGCTTCGCGACCGCTGCCCGCCGCTGAGCGATCAACGCCCGCAGGTCCGGGTTGTTCGGGCCGAACTGCGAGCCGCCGCTGCCCATCGCGTCGTAGTTGACCGCGGACGGCCTGGTCTGGAACCACATCGGGTCGGCCTCCAGCACCGGCTTGCCGTCCGCGCCGACCTCCGGTTTCCCGTTCTGCATGACCTGCCGGGTGTACGCCTGTCCGATCAGGCTGGAGCCGACGTCCTTGCCGCCGACCTGGATCACCGAACCGTTGGCGTTGCTGTGGAACAGCGCCTGCGCCGCCCCCGTCATCGCCAGTGGGTAGATCACGCCGAGGAGCACGGTCAGTACGACCATGGCGCGGATCGCGACCCCGAGCTGCCCGAGCGTTCCGGGGAGTCTGTTGCTCGCCATTTCTCTGTTTCCTTCTTAGTGGATGCCCGGGATGACCGAGATCAGCAGATCGATGAGCTTGATGCCGATGAACGGGCTGATCAGCCCGCCGACGCCGTAGATCAGCAGGTTGCGACGCAGCATCGCCGACGCCGAGGACGGCTTGTACTGGACGCCGCGCAGGGCCAGTGGAACCAGCGCGACGATCACCAGCGCGTTGAAGATGACCGCGGAGAGGATTGCCGACTGGGCCGACGCCAGGTGCATGACGTTGAGGCTCGCCAGGCCCGGGTACGCCGTGGCGAACATCGCCGGCAGGATCGCGAAGTACTTGGCCACGTCATTCGCGATCGAGAACGTGGTCAGCGATCCGCGGGTGATCAGCAACTGCTTGCCGATCTCGACGATCTCGATCAGCTTGGTCGGGTTGGAGTCGA
>JAWWOY010000712.1:0-3037 GCA_033851195.1 Kribbellaceae bacterium
ATCTGGGCGGTTCCGAGCCGGTCGAGGTGGATGCCACCGGGCCGCGGATCGTCGCCTGTGTGGACGGAACGGTGCTGGTCGGGGCCCAGGGCACCAATAACGGCGTCGAGCTGTCCGCCGGTCACTCTGCGTTCCTGCGAGGACCCGAAGGACCCTGTACTCTGCGGGGTCCCGGCACGGCGTTCGTCGTGTCCGCTCGCTGAACCCCCCTTATCTTTGCCCGGAGGATCACAGAAATGGCTGGTGGCGGTAACAAAGCCGTCGTCGCGGCACTGCTGGCGAACACCGGGATCGCGGTCACCAAGTTCGCCGCCTGGGCGCTGACGCAGTCCGCTTCGATGCTGGCCGAGGCGATCCACTCGCTGGCCGACGCCGGGAACCAGGCCCTGCTGTTGCTCGGCGCCCAGCGCGCCAAGCGCGAGGCCGACGAGCTTCACCAGTTCGGGTTCGGCCGCGAGCGGTACGTCTACTCGTTCATCGTCGCGATCGTGCTGTTCAGCGTCGGTGGTCTGTTCGCCCTGTACGAGGGCTATCACAAGGTGCACGACCCGCATGGCATCGACAGCTGGAAATGGGTCCCGATCGCGGTGCTGCTGGTCGCGATCGTGCTGGAGGGCATGTCCTTCCGCACCGCCATCGTCGAATCGAACAAGCTCCGCGGTCCGGTCTCCTGGACCAGGTTCATCCGCAACGCGAGAGCGCCGGAGCTGCCGGTGATCCTGCTGGAGGACTTCGCCGCCCTGACCGGCCTGGTGCTGGCGCTGATCGGGGTCGTCCTGACCCTTGCCACCGGCAACGGAATCTTCGACGGCCTCGGCTCGATGGCGATCGGCGCGCTGCTGGTCTGCGTGGCGATCTTCCTGGCGATCGAGATGAAGTCGCTGCTGATCGGCGAGTCCGCAACCCGGGAAGCCCAGCAGCGCATCGTCGCCGCGATCGAGAGCGTGCCGGGCGTCCAGCGACTGATCCACATCAAGACCCTGCACATCGGCCCGGAGGAGGTCCTGGTCGCCGCGAAGGTCGGCGTCGCCCCGACCACCGACGCCGCCGTCGTCGCCCAGACCATCGATGCCGCCGAGCGAGCCATCCGCGCCGCCGACCCGATGGCCGTCCACATCTACCTGGAACCCGACATCTACACCAACACCTACCGCGCCGCCGAGCGCCCCCCCGTCCCCGAAGCCCCCTCCCACTAACCACTAACCCGATCATCGGTCCGTAGTTCCCCGGTGCGTCGGGGTTCATCGGCCCCTTGTGACCACTGGCACTAGCACTAGCGGGGACGGTGAGGCGGTGGAGGCAGTACGCCGCTGCGGCCCAGCCAGCGCAGTGCACGCTCGCGGTCGATCTCGGCCTGGCTCGGTGGGCTGGTGAGCCGCCCGGTCCGGTAGCCGAGGTTGCGCAGGTCCGCGGCGACCGAGGGCTCGGCCAATACTTTGAGAGCGAAGGCCAGCGCGGCCGGCGTCACGTCGTACCGGTGTTCCAGTTCGAGGGCCAGCTTGACTGCGGCGAGGTCGCGTTCGTCGTACTGGCGCTGGGTCTTCCGGGCGGCGCGCGAGCGGGGCAGCAGGCCCAGCGCCTCGCGATAGCGGAGCATTCGCGGCGTGGTGCCCAATTGGCTGGCGGCCTCGGTGATGCGCATGGGGTCAATCTTGACATTTCAGTGTCAAGAACCGCGATTCGCTCCCCCACCGGACGCTCGGGCACCTCTAGGCTCGGGTTCTGGCGGTCAGAGGCTGGCCCCCAGATTTCATCAAGTACGCAACGACACCCCAGGGAGCGGCGACCGTATGACGTTCGACTACAAGGTGGCAGACCTAGGACTCGCAGAGTTCGGTCGCAAGGAGATCCGGCTGGCCGAGCACGAGATGCCGGGTCTGATGGCGATGCGTGCCCAGTACGGCGAGAGCAAGCCGCTGTCCGGCGCCCGGATCGCGGGCTCGCTGCACATGACCGTACAGACCGCCGTGCTGATCGAGACCTTGACGGTCCTCGGTGCCGAGGTTCGCTGGGCCAGCTGCAACATCTTCTCCACCCAGGACCACGCGGCCGCCGCTGTCGTCGTCGGCCCGGACGGTACGCCGGAGGACCCGCAGGGCGTCCCGGTGTTCGCCTGGAAGGGCGAGACGCTGGAGGAGTACTGGGCCTGCACCGAGCAGATCCTGAGCTGGCCGGGCGGCGGTCTTGGTGTCACGGGCCCGAACATGATCCTGGACGATGGCGGTGACGCCACCATGCTCGTCCACAAGGGCACCGAGTTCGAGAAGGCCGGCGCCGTACCGGACCCGTCCACCGCGGACTCCGAGGAGTACGCCGTCGTGCTGTCGCTGCTGACCCGGACGCTGCAGCAGGACCCGCAGCGCTGGACCACCGTCGGCGCGGGCATCATGGGCGTCACCGAGGAGACCACCACCGGTGTGCACCGGCTGTACGAGATGCACAAGGCAGGCGCGCTGCTGTTCCCGGCGATCAACGTCAACGACTCGGTCACCAAGTCGAAGTTCGACAACAAGTACGGCTGCCGCCACTCGCTGATCGACGGCATCAACCGCGCCACCGATGTGCTGATCGGCGGCAAGGTCGCGGTCGTCTGCGGCTACGGGGACGTCGGCAAGGGCTGCGCCGAGTCGCTCCGCGGCCAGGGCGCCCGGGTCATCGTCACCGAGATCGACCCGATCTGCGCATTGCAGGCGGCGATGGACGGCTACCAGGTCACCACCATCGAGGACATCGTCGGCAGCGCTGACATCTTCGTCACCACCACCGGCAACAAGGACGTCATCACCGCCGACCAGATGGCGAAGATGAAGCACCAGGCGATCGTCGGCAACATCGGCCACTTCGACAACGAGATCGACATGGCCGGGCTGTACAAGACCGACGGCGTCACCCGGGTCACCATCAAGCCGCAGGTCGACGAGTTCCGCTTCGCCGACGGCCACACGGTGATCATCCTGTCCGAGGGCCGGCTGCTGAACCTCGGCAACGCGACGGGCCACCCGTCCTTCGTGATGTCGAACTCCTTCACCAACCAGGT
>JAWWOY010000727.1:0-4434 GCA_033851195.1 Kribbellaceae bacterium
GTTAGAAGACCCCGTCGAACGGGTCCTCCAGTGCATGCCAGTCCAGCGTCGCCAGCTCGGTCTCGGTCAGCAGACAGGCGTCGAGGATGGCTTGCAGGCGTGCCGGATCCAGCCCGACGCCGGTGGCGAGAACCGTGCACTCGGCCAGATGGCCGGTGTCGGACCACTCGCCCAGAGCGCCAAGGGAAGCACTGTAACCGGCCGACTCCCAGCGCACCCGCTGCGTGGGGCGACTGGCGAGCCACATCACTCCACGACTGCGAACGACCCCATTGACGATGTCCTCGAGCGCATTGTTGAGCCGGGCCGGATGCAGCGGCCGGGTGGACCGCCACAACACGGTGGTCACACCCTCGCCGCTGGGCTGAAGTCGGTCCCCGGCCGCCAAGTCACCGGCCCACGCCTCGGCCGCGGCAAAGTCGAACAATCGGGTCCTGGCCGCGGGACCGGTCGGTACGCCGGTGAGGTCGGCGTCGATCACCGTGGTTCGCGGGTTGAGGTGGAGCAACAGGTTGTGCAGCCGCTCAGGCGCCGTACTGCGGTGGGGGTTGGCCAGCACGCAGACATCGGCGTACTCGATCTGGCGGGCGGTCACTTCCGCCACGTTGCGCCGGTCGGGCAGGCCCAGCGCCAGGCCGAGCTCGTCCAGGAGTTCGTCGCCGGACAGTTGCTGCACCAGCAGGACGGCGTCGACCACGCAGGTGACGGTATCGACGATGACCTCGGGCAGCATCGCCACCAGCGCGGTCGCCAGCGGCCGCGCCTCCATCGCCGGCGGCGCGGCCAGTACGACGTGTTGCCAGCGGTCGCGCGAGGTCAGCGTCTCCAGTAGCGGCAGGAGTGACTCGATCAACTGGCAGGCACCGCAGTCGTCGCCCACGGTGAACTCGCCGGCGTCGACCGGGCCGGACCGGTCGAGCACGCGCCAGGTCAGCACGCCCCGGCCAGGCAACTCGTCCTGGTCCACCACTACGGCCACGGTGGTGGCGTCGACCATGGTGTCCAGGACAGGTTCGCGCAGTGTCGTCGACAGCCCGACGAGCAGCGTCAGCGGGGTCTTCAGAGGGACGGGCATGATTGGATTATATGAAAACGGTTTTCACTAGTCCAGGGCTGAGGTGGATCGACTTTCCCACCAGGCCGGGAAATTTCCGCGCTATGCCGGGATTCTGCGCTGTCGGCCGCCGAGCCCAGATCCGTCCCGCCCCATTCTCCCGCCGAGCCCAAATCCGTCGCGCCAGACGTCGGCCGTCTGATAGGCAAGGGCCCATGACGATCGAGATCGGCCGGTTCGACGGCGAGTGGTCCACCTTGACCGAGCTACTCTCCCTGGCGTTCGCAGCTCCCTGGAACGAGGCGCAACTCGAGGCGGAACGGCGGGTCTGGGAGTCGGATCGCAGCATCGTCGCCACTGACGACAAGGAACTGGCCGGGCACACCTCTGCGTTCTCGTTGCTGATGGCGGTACCGGGCGCACAGCTCCCGGTCGCAGGCGTGTCTATGGTGGCGGTCCGGCCGACGCACCGCCGCCGCGGCATCCTGCGCGATCTGATGCGGCGGCAGTTGACCGAGCTGTACGAGTCCGGAGCCGAGCCGGTCGCGGTCCTGACCGCCACAGAGCCGGTGATCTACGGCCGGTTCGGTTACGGCCTTGCGACGGATCACCTGGAGGTCACCATCCCGCGCGGCCCGAACCGGCTTCGCCCGGTGGCGGGCTCCAAGGATGTGACCATTCGGTACGCCGACCCGGTCGTTTCGCTGGACCTGTGCACGAGCATCCACAACGCCGAAGCGGCAACTCGCCCGGCGATGTTCCGGCACGACGTGCGCTGGCAGGAGTACGTCACCGTCGAGAACGTCCTCTCTTCCACGAGCAACGCCTCCCCGCTGCGCTGTGTGCTGGCCGAGCGGTCCGGCGAGACCACCGGGTACGCCCATTTCCGAACCACCCGGGCCGGCAGGACCGCGGTGGACGTGGTCCGGGTGCATGCGACCGACCTCCCGTCCCACGCCGCGCTGTGGGAGTTCCTGCTCGACCAGGATCTGACGAAAGAGACGAAGTACGGGCAGTTGGCCTCGGACGACCCGCTGCTGTCTTTGCTGAACGACCCGCGCGCTGCCCGGCCGACAGTGGTGGACGGCCTGTGGGTTCGGCTGGTCGACGTCCAGCGGGCCTTGGCCGCACGCACCTACGAGAGCGAGGTGGATGTCATTCTCGGGATCGACGACGAGTTCTGCCCGTGGAACGCAGGTGCCTGGCGTTTGGTCGGCGGACCAGCCGGAGCCACCTGCGAGCGAACTGACCAGGAGCCGGACCTTGTGGTCGACGTACGGGAGCTTGGTGCGGTGTACCTCGGCCGGCCTTCACTGGCGCGACTCGGGGCCGCCGGGCTCGTTGACGAGCGCACTCCAGGCGCGTTGGCGACGACCTCGCGAGCCTTCACCGGCGAGCGGCTGCCCTGGCTCGACACCGGCTTCTGAGTCCGGTTGGGACGCAAGCCCGGTTTGGGGACGCAAGCAATCCCGTGTTCCTGGCTCGGGTAGCCTGCCGGGATGCAGCCGACCGGTGCGAGCCGCCGCAGCGCCCAGGCGGTGGCCGTCGTCCTGATGCTGGGTGTCGCCGCCGTCGCGTTGGTGGTACTCGCCTCGGCGGGCGGCAGCGTCCGACCGGTGAGCGAGAGCACGATCGTCAGTTCACCCCGGCCGATCCCGACACAGTCCGTCACGCCGAAGGTGACCCCGCCGGCCTTCAACAGCCCGCCGCCCGTGCGGGAAGGCACGCCGCACCAGATGCCGGCCTGGTTGAAAGACATTTTGACGACGCTCCTGTACGTCGCCGGGAGCCTGCTGGTGCTCTTCCTGCTGCGGCTCCTGTATCGGATGCTCCGCAACGTCGAACTGCCGGTGGCCGAGACGAACGATGCGGATGACTGGGAGCGGGTGAAGGTCGACAAGCTGTCCGACGCCGTGGAAGCCGGGTTGGCGGCGATGGAATCCGGGACCGCCACCGACGCGGTGATCGCCTGTTGGGTCGCGCTGGAGGATGCGGCTGCGGCTGCGGGGGTGGCCCGGCAGCCTTCCGAGACACCGTCCGAGTTCACCATCCGCGTGCTCGCGGTGGGCGGGATCTCCGCGCCGGAACTGACCCGGTTGTCGGCGTTGTATCGCGAGGCGCGGTACTCATCCCACGGGTCGAGCGAGGAAGCCCGGGCCGAGGCTCGCGCGGCGCTGACCCGGCTGCGAGACGAGCTGGCCGCAGCCAAAGCGGCGAAGGCAGCCGTTGCCGCTGCGCGAGCCCAAGCAGCCGCCGACACCGGGACCGTTGCCGCAGTCGGGGCTGGTGACGAGCGATGAACCCTCAACGGGTGCTGGTGCAACACCTGGCGATCGCGGTCGGTGCCAGCATCCTGCTGGTGGCCGCCTTCGGTCTGGCCGGTACCCAGCCGCGTCCGATCTGGTTCGTCGCCATGGCCTTGGCGATCGGCTTCGGCTCGGTCGCCGTCCGGCTGCTTGTTCCTGACCTGATCGAGACCTTCTGGCCCCAGCGGTACGACGAGACGCTGTCGGCGCAGCGGATGCGCAGCAACGACAGCCGGACCCAGTTCCTGGCCACCTGGGTGCAGGAGTCGGATCGGGAACGCCGGGCCGGTGAAGGCTCGCAAACGTACGTGCGCCGGATCCGTCCGCTGTTGCTGGAGGTGACCCGGGACCGGTTGCTGCACCGGCACGGCATCGATCCTTCGCTGGAACCGGATCGGGCCCGAGAGCTCATCGGGGACCAGCTCTGGGAACTGATCAGTGGCACGACCGCACGGACCGCGTCGTTCGCGGAGATCGAGCAGGCAGTACTGACCATCGAGAAGTTGTGAGGAACTGTGATTGAACGCGAGCTGGGGCTGCCCGAGGTTTCGGCGCTGAGCCGGAAGGTGCTGGACCGGGTCGGCGAGGCGGTGGTCGGCAAGGGCGACGCGCTGGAACTGGTGCTTGCCGGCGTCCTGGCCGGCGGCCACGTGCTGCTGGAGGACTACCCGGGGCTGGCGAAGACGCTGGCGGCGCGGTCGTTCGCGCAGGCGCTCGGGCTGGACTTCCGCCGGGTGCAGTTCACCCCGGACCTGCTGCCGTCCGACGTGACCGGAGCTTTCGTCTTCGACCAGCGCACCTCGGAGTTCGTCTTCCGCCCGGGCCCGATCTTCACCGGCCTGCTGCTGGCTGACGAGATCAACCGGACGCCGCCGAAGACCCAGGCCGCGCTGCTCGAGTCGATGCAGGAGCACCAGGTCACCGTCGAGGGCGAGACCTTCCCGCTGCCGAGGCCGTTCCACGTACTGGCGACAGCGAATCCGGTCGAGTACGAAGGAACCTACCCGTTGCCGGAGGCACAGCTTGACCGGTTCATGCTCCGGGTCGGGTTCGGCTATCCCACCCCGGCCGAGG
>JAWWOY010000729.1:0-3715 GCA_033851195.1 Kribbellaceae bacterium
GCTGCGTATGCGAGCGGTGGCCGATTCGTGGCTGACCCCGGCAAAGGTGGCGCGGTTTTCTTCAAGGAGCCTGGCTACCAACCCGCGATCAAGCTGGCCCGGACGGGCGTCTACGACCTCGAGGTGCTCGCTGTCGTGGGCCATACCGTCTACTTCCGGTCCGGTGCGGCGCCAGACGAGGCCTGGAGTCTCTACCGCTGGCAGGTGGACAAGAAGTCGGTCACCAAGATCGACAAGATCGCCTCCCCGGTCGCTATGTCAGGCAGCGGTGCCCTGACCGCCGGCCTGGCTGTCTTCACCGACAGCGGCATGTGCACCGCAGTCAGCGCGTCGAACAGCGCCGGGCAGCGCTGGCGGACGTGCCAGTACCAGCTCAGCCGCTTCAGCCCTGGCGACGTGTTCGCGATCGGCATCCCGCCCGGAAGCTCGCCCTACGGCGATCCGCTGACCGTCGCGCTGGATGCACGGAACGGCAACCTTCGGAGGGAATGGGCGGGCCCTTCCCTCCGCGGCGCCATCGCCGAGGACGACGACCATGTCCTGTTGCAGTGGCACGACAAGCCGGAGCCGCAGTCCCGCTCAGCCCTGATCCGGTGCAGCGTGAGCACCGGGGGATGCGAGTTGACCACACCGCTGGAGACCGGCCCACTCGTGCTCGGCTCGTGATGAACAAACCGCGGCATCGCGGCGTCCCACCGGTGACGGATCAGCCCTGAACCGATGGGACAATCGAGCGTGAGATCGAAGAACGGACCGCTGGTAGCCGTCGTGGCCGCGGTCGCGATGCTCGCAGTGGCGGGCGGCGGCGCGGTGGCTGCCCGGAGCGGACCGAAGTCGCTGGACGGCGACGGGGCAGCCGCCCCCCTCCCTGGCCCCACCAGTACGACGCCCGCCGGTTCCGGACCGATCTCCCCCAAGCCGACCGCCACCCCCAGAGCCACGGTGGCGGCGCAACCGACCCCTACGTTGCCGGCGCAGGTCAAGCTGAAGCTGACCGGACTCCCCAAAGGCCGGGCTCCGCAGCTGGCTTACCTCGACGGCCGGGTAATCCGCGGCGGCGCCGGCCCGGACACCACCGTTCCGGGCAAGCAGAACATCCTGGGCGCTGTCCGGTTCAGCAGCGAGGTGCTCGTCATTCTGGAAGTGGGCCTCGGCGGCGGCGAACTGGCTCGCCTGCCGGCCGGTGGCGACACCCTCGACCCGCAGCGCGTCGCCGACGTACAGAGTGTGGTGGCCTCGCTCAACGGCGATCGCGCCGGTTATGGGACCGCCCGCAGCAATGCCGACCACACCCGGGCCAAGGGCAGCGCCGTGTACTGGGAAACCATGGGCGCGCCTCAGGACCGGCGCACTCTCAAGCGCCCGGACGACTGGGGAACGAAGGTCCTTGCCGTCGTCGGCGACACGGTCTACTTCAAGTCCGACACCGACCCGAACGGCACCACGTCAACCCTCAGCTCGTGGCAGTCGAACACCGGCAAGGTCACCCGGATCAAGAACGTCAACTCACCCGTCGGTGTCGACAACGAAGGCACGGCAGCGGTCGACTTCGTCGCCGGCGGCGCCCAGACCTTCTGCTCCACCGTCACCGACCTCGGCAACGGTAAGCGCCGCTGGCGGACCTGCGAGTACTCCGTCAGCGGCTTCACCCCCGACGACAGCACCGTCATCGCCACCCCGGACTTCCGCAACGGCGGCTCGGACCCGTTCACCGCGGCCCTGGACGCGAACACCGGCAACGTCCGCAGGGAGTGGTCAGGCGCCGAGTTCCTTGAGTCCGTTGCCGAGGACGACGACCACCTGCTGATGGTGGCGGACAGCGGCGAGGGCTCCATGAGCGCCATCATCCGCTGCACCATCGCCAGCGGCTCGTGTGAGCTCGCCACCCCGCTGGCCAAGAACGCCCGGTACGACGTACGCCTGCTGGGAGCTTGGACATGAGGCGTAGGGACGGGCGGCTGATTGCGTTGGTGGCGGCTGTCGCGGTGGCCGCGGTGGTGATCGGTGGGGTGGTCGCGGCTCGGCAGGGACCCCAGCTCGGCGCCGGCGCGGCGACTCCGCTGACCGTCCCAAGCACGACCGCCAGTACTCCAGTCGCGAAGACCAGTACTCCCGTCGTGAAGACACCGACAAGCACTCCTCGCAACGAACCGACGGCTGCGCCTTCGGTGACCCCGAGAGATCCGGGCTTCACCGGCCCTGTGAAGGTCGACTTCAAGCTGAGCAAGCTATCGAGGGGCCGAGCTCCCCAGGTGCCGTACATGGTTGGCCGAGAGGTCCGCGGCGGCGCCGGCCAGCCGATCACCATTCCGGGCTCTGAGTACGTCCAGGGGATCTCTCGCCTCGGCGATCAAGTACTCGCAATCGTGACTAAGGGCTACGGCACCGAACTCCTCAAGGTCGGTGACAGCGGTGCGCCCGTGCGTACACCGGACGTCACCTCACTGGTGACCACCGACGACGCGACGGCCGCGGCTTATGCTGCCTCTCGCAGAGGGTCCGGCGGCGGGGCTCTCCAAGGTGGCACGGTCTACGCCCAGGTCGCCGCCGACGGCGAAGTCCACAAGCTGTCGTTGCCGAAAGCTTGGGATATCCGGGTTCTCGGCTACACGAACGGCCAGGTCTACTTCAGGTGGGGCGACAGCCAAGGCGCCACGAGTTGGCGCCTCTACACCTGGACGCCGGGTTCCTCCGAGGCCACCCTGATCAAGACGGTTTCCTCCCCGACCGGTCTGACCAGCGACGGCAGGATCGCCGCGTCGAGAAACATCTCGGCGGATTTCGGCAGCTGTTCCAACGTCACCGAGGTCGCCACCGGCAAACGCCTCTGGCGGACTTGCGAGAACCAGGTGGTTGCCTTCACTCCCGACGGAACCATCGCCGTCGGAGCCCCCGCCAGCCAGGACGGGTATGGCGATCTCCAAGCGTCAGCCCTGGATGCCAAGACTGGCACTCTGCTGCGGGAGTGGACCGGTCCTGCCTTCAAGAAGACGGTGGCGGAGGACGATCAGCACTTCCTCATCCAGGCCGACGACGGAGAGGACACGAAGGCCGCCATCGTCCGCTGCACCGTCACCACCGGCGCTTGCGAACTGGCCGTCCCGCCGACCACCGGCGAAGTCCTCCTCGGCAGCTGAACTCGAAAGCGCCGGCTCCGCCAGAGGAAACACGCCGTTCAGCCGCGCCGTGGTTCAGCGGCCGTGATGCCAGCCAAGCTCGGTGGCCCACGGTCGCACCGGCTCCCGACTGGCTGCGCGGGCTGGCCAGTGTCGGCGCCGACCCGGTTGTGTCCTGGTCGGCGGAGTCACAGGTGGCCAGTACCAGCAGAAGGCTAGCGCTAGCGCGGCTGGCGAACGGCGAACAGCGAACAGCGCATGCGATTCCCCGCAAAGACAACCTCGGCAAGATGTCCGCCGGCCTGCATATGTCCTTAAGAAGAAGGGTTTCCATGCATATTTGACCGTCCGGCGCACAGTAGGCAGATGGTGGAGCCGTTGAGGGCGATCACGGCGTTGTAGCGCAGCAGGAGGTTTGGATCTGCTGTCCGCTCGACCGCAGCGATCAGCCTGCGTCGGCGATGCGCTCAGCCTGCGTCGTCGTCGCTCGGTTGGTTGTCGATGCGGTGGGTGCCGGTGGGGTCGACTGTCCACTTGAATCCGTGTGGGCTGGTCCATTCCTGGGCGCGGCCTGGTAGCCGCCAGACTTTCCAGTGGGC
>JAWWOY010000769.1:0-3247 GCA_033851195.1 Kribbellaceae bacterium
CACCCTGCAGCAGGTAGCGGGTCTGCCTGCGCAGCCTGGACAACTCGGGCGAGCTGGGCGCGAACGGGTCGTCGAAGTCGCGGCGCAAGACATGGAACGCAGCAGCCATGTAGCCGCCTCCGCTGACGCCGATCACGCTGGAGGCCTTGTCGTAGAGCTTGCGCTCCCGCAGCAGTTGCAGCGCTCCGAGGCAGAAGGACGCCGAGCGGATGCCGCCCCCGGAGCAGCAGATCACCAGCCGACCGGCGTCCGGCCCATCGTCCGCTACCCGCTTGAAGGTGACCTGGGAGGGGCCGGGTTCGTTCTTGAACAGCGTGCGCTGCCCATACCGGCTTGTGGCGAACAAACAGACAGCTAGCACCAGTACGCCGGCCAGCCAGCTGGCGCGCATCAGCCAGCTGAACCAACCGGTCGACAGGCCCGGGCAAGCACCAGTCTCGGCACCGAAGCCGTGCCACAGTCGTACGTCCTCCACGATGTCGAGCACAGCGGCGAGGGAGACCAGGTAACCACCGACGCGGGCGATTCCCAGCCAGCCGGGTCTACGCAGGACCCGCACGTACTTGTAGGCCCGGTACGCCGCATAGACATAGGCACCGATGAAGAGACCGTCCACCAGTAGCGACAGGCGGCCGGGAATTGCGCAGTCGGCCGCCGACCCGGCCAGGTCCCCGACCGCATCCCGCATCGGCTGCTGCACCAGCACGAGTACAACCGCCAGCGACAGGGTCCGTACGAAGGTGCGACGCCGGCCGATCTCCTCGATCGTGGCGTTTCCCTTAGTCCCCTCAGACTCCCCGAACATCGCACCAGGATGACCTCGATCTGACCGATCGGCGAGGCGACGTGTGTCGGCTTGCTTGCAGTCCGTGTCCGACCTTGACATCCGCGGGTAGCGGGCGGACCTTTAAGTCAGTCGATCGGCATCGTGGGGGGACCATGGATCCTGATCTGAGCACGTTGGCGCTGCGCCGGTTCAGTGACCGTTTGCACGCTGCCACCATCCTCACCCTGCACTGCGCCTCGGTACGTCCGGGTGCGCGGTTCGGCGAGGACATCGTCGACAAGTTGAGCTCCGAAGGCCTGCTCGGCCAAGTGTTGTGGAGCACCTCCTGTACGCCGGCCGACGTGTCCGCGGGCCGTTTTCCACGCCTGCGGGATGCCGGGCTGTTCCTTGCCCGGCTCGATCTTGCCGGTGTCGCGGGAAACCCGGGCCGGCTCACCGAACTGGTCACGGCCGTCCAGATCCTGCGCCGGCTCGGCATCCTGGTCGAGTACGACCTCGACCTGTTCAGCGGCTCGCGGTTCGCGGCGGTGCGGGACAACCTCGCCATGTTGCGGGCCATCGTGGGCGACGGCAACACGCCGGCGGTCTTCAGATCCACCCCGGCCGACGGCACCTGCTCGCCCTGGCTCGAGACATTCCGGGGTCATCTGGCCGGTGCGGTCGCGCCCTGGCTGGAAGGAGGCGGACTGGCGGATCAATTGGCCGAAGCCTGGGCCGAGGTGCTTGTCGCGGAACGCCTTCTACTGGGGTTGTATGGAGTGGCCGCACACCGGATCGCCTTGCAGCGGTTGACCTTGCGCTGCAACATGGAACTGCTGAGTCTGGTGGCCGGCAGCGCCGCCGACTTCGAGGCGTCGGGTGAGACCGCCCTGCTGGACCAGGATCTGATCGCACCTCGGTGCGCGCGACTCTCCGAGACGATGATTGCCTTACGCAATGGCTTCCAGTCCGCCAATGCGCCGGCTCTCAGTAGCCGGCCGCGGGATACCGGCTCGGCCGCCATGATGCCCAGCCCGACCGCCAACCGCCCGGTGGTCCGCACCGCGTAGACCTGGCGCATTGGGACCGACGAACGCCGACACGCCGCGCAACTTGGGACCGACGAACTGTCGTCGGGGTGTGCGGTGGGGCTGCGGTGACGGGACTATTCAGTTGTGGTGAGAAGTGTTTACGCGGGGATTGCAACGTTGTAGGAATGGTGGACGCGTGATGGGGCGCGTCCGGTTCGTCACGGCTCGAGAGAGGCCCAGCGATGTTCCTACTGTCTGCCCGTACGGCGTTCGCCGCCGCCGTCGCCGGGGTGTTACTCACCGGCGCACTCGCCGGCCCGGCCCCTGCCGTGGAACGGCCGGAGCCGACCTCACCCGCGACGACTTCCGGGAGCGCAGTGATGGCGCAGAACTTCCGCAACCCGGTCAATGCCGGCGCCGATCCTTCGATGATCGTCTACAAAGGCCAGTACTACGTCGCCACCACCACGGGTGACCACGTCGGGATCTGGTCCTCACCCAGCCTGGCGACGCTGCTGGCCGCGCCCGAGAAGGTCGTCTGGCGCGACAGCGACCCGAGCCGCAACACGCAGCTGTGGGCGCCGGCTTTCCGGCATCTCGGCTCCCGCTGGTACGTCTACTACACCGCCTCGGACGGGGTCGACGCGAACCACCGGATGTACGTCCTGGAATCCGCCGGCGACGACCCGCTCGGACCGTATACGTTCAAGGCGAAGATCGCCGACTTCGGCGAGTACGCGATCGACGGAGAGCCGATCACGCACAACGGCCTGCAGTACTTCGTCTGGACAGGCCCGGGCCGCGGCATGGGCGGTCCCGCGCAACTGTGGATCGCCCGGATGAGCAGCCCGTGGACGGTTACCGGCGGCCGAGTCGCGATCCCCGCCAGCGGCGGCTGCACCGAGGTCCGGGAAGGGCCGACGCCGCTGTACCGGAACGGCCGGACCTTCCTGACCTATTCGACCTGTGACACCGGCAAGCCCGACTACCAGTTGTGGATGAAGAGCATCGCGAACGGCGCCGACCCGATGGTGGCGGCGAACTGGGTCCAGCACCCGGGCCCGATCTTCTCCCGCAACGACTCGACTGGTGTCTGGGGACCCGGCCACCACTCGTTCTTCCAGTCACCCGACGGCACCGAGGACTGGATCGCGTATCACGGCAAGAACACCAGCACCTACACCTACGCGTTCCGGACCACCCGGGTGCAGAAGATCAGCTGGAACGCAGACGGCACGCCCAACCTGGGCAGCCCGCTGGCGGCCGGCGCCACCCAGCAACTACCGTCCGGCGATCCGGGTGCGGCCACCTCGGTGATCAACGACACCGACCTCGGCACCGGCCAGAACCAGGTCGAGTACGCCGGCAACTGGTTGTCCGGGTCCGGCTGCGGCAACCAGTGCTTCTGGAGCAACGACCACTGGAGCGGCGAGACCAACGCTTCGGCCAC
>JAWWOY010000774.1:0-3781 GCA_033851195.1 Kribbellaceae bacterium
TGGGGACGATGATGAAGTAGTTGGCGGGGTCGAGGGACATGCCCTCGCCGATCAGCCACTCGTTGTCCCAATGGCGCCCCGAGTACCACGTTGGGTAGACGATCGCGTTGCTCTTGTCGGCGTTCAGTTCGCCGTAGGTCTTGTACGCGAGCTTCGCGTCGCGGAGGGTCGCTCCGCCCTGGAGGACGGCGTCTCCCAGGTCGAAGATCTCATGGTCCACCGGGAACTCATCCATCTGATGGGACCTCCTCCGACCGGGAGCAGCGGAAGGATATAACTTTCAAACGGAGCTTCCACACTAGCGCAGCCGAGGCGCTCTCGGGAGTGCGCGAAATCGTCGATCCGCTCGGAGAGCCGCCTCTTCCCCGGCGACGGCCACTGTTGCGGCGACGAGCTCCATCAGGCAGCCACCGCTTCGTGGATGGGTGTGCCGGCCGCGTCCCAGCAGCGGCACCTGAACCGAATCCGTTGTCCAGGCTGTGGTCCCCCTGGCCGGATGATCATGGCCAGATCACCTGGCTGATCGCGACGCCGAGGAAGGCCCCGCCGAGACCGCCGAAGATGCTCGCGGCGACGTTGGCGGCGGCGAAGGTCCTCGCGTCCTGCTCGATCAGGCGCAGCGTCTCGTAGGAGAACGTGGAATAGGTGGTCAGGGCCCCGCAGAACCCGGTGCCGACCAGCAGTTGCACTTGGTGCGGCACCCCACCCGCGCTGGTCGCGCCGGCGACCAGCCCCAAGATCAGTGAGCCGACGATGTTCACGCTGAAGGTGCCCCATGGGAACACCGTGTCGTGGCGCGCCTGGACCGCGCGGTCGGTCAGGTAACGCAGCGGGGCGCCGATCACGGCACCGGCGATCACCAGCAGGAGGCTCACCCGTGCCCCTTTCCTAGCCCGATGCCGGCTGGCCGAGAGGCGCGCTGTCAGGGTCGCGGCCGACGTAGCGGATCACCTCGCAGTCGTCGAGGATCACCAGGCCCTCGGTGACGAGTTCATCCAGCTGTGGGATGAAGGCGCGGATACGGTCGGGGGTGTCGACGATGACCACTGCGACAGGCAGGTCCTCGGTCAGGCTGAGCAGCCGGGTGGTGTGGATCCGGTTGGACGCGCCGAACCCTTCGATGCCGCGTAGCACGGTCGCCCCGGCCAGGCCGGCGTTGTGGGCGCGGTGGACGATCTCGGTGAACAGCGGTTTGTGGTGCCAGTGATCGGATTCGCCGACCATGATCGTGAGCCGAAGGGCGGTCTCTGTCAGTCTCATCGCATCCTCCAGTTAATCAGGGCTCGTGTCGCGTTCGCGGTCATCCAAACGGCGATCAGTGCCCCGGCGGCCGTGCCCGCGAGGTAGAGCAACGCGGTGCCGGGGTGCCCGTTGGCGACCAATTGATGGATGTCGACGGCGTAGGTCGAGAATGTGGTGAACCCGCCCAGGACGCCGGTGCCGAGGAACGGGCGCAGCAGCCGTTGCCGGGTCAGCACATCGGTCACCACCACCATCAAGACACCGATCAACGCACAGCCGGTGACGTTGATGACCAGCGTGGCCCACGGGAAGCCACCCAAGGGAGTCGGCCAGGCCAGGCCGATGAGATACCGGGCGGTCGCCCCGATGGCACCGCCGACCGCGATAACCGCCACGACTGCTGCCGCATCGGCCCGGTGGCGGATAGGCGGCGCTTGGTGCACCTCGACGTCGGGATCGACGGGTTCGCGTGGTGACATCGATCTCCTGATGCTGCACCGCCACCGCCTCCCTACCTGGACATGGACCTCACGGCAGGCATGCCGCAACATCGACAGGTAGGGACTGTTGGCCACCCGAGAGCGGGTGGCGGTTCGGGTCCGGCGAGCCCCACCGCCGGTCACACAGCATCCAGCATACCCGGCCGCCGCTCCCACGTCTCGCAGGCTGAGGAAGCCCCCAAGCACCAGCGCGAACACCAACCAGGCAAGGCCCCACCTTTGAACGAGCAACGATGCGAAACGACGACAGGCTGGTTTCGTGCTCATTGAGCTATACATCGAGGTCAGACCCAGATCCGCAGGTAGGGCGTGATATGGCGCAGATTCCTGGCAATAGGTTTGTTTCAGAAACACAATTAGCATTCGCTGGCAAACGGTAGGTCACCTCGCCCGCTAATCAGCCGGTTCGGAGTTCGATTCCCTGGTGGCGCACATAAGCCCAGGTCACAGCGTTGATGTGGGCTTTCGCTGGTTACCTGCACATGGCTTACATCCGGCCTCGACTAGAGCGACCCTGTTCTGGTCCAGGCCAGACTCGCGCCTCGCAGCGTTACCGCTTGGTCACCGCGCCTCGTGAGCAGAGGCCAGCGCGCTTGCCGATCCCGACTCGGTGACCCTCCGGAACCAATCCCTCACCCTTCGCGCGAACGATCGTGTGCGAGATATCGCTCAGCAATCTCTCAGCGCTCCAGCTATATGTTCACAGCCGCAGCGTGACCGACGCGATGCAGGCGTAGTCGGTGACGACCATTTGTTGTCAGCGGTTGTTCATGCGAGGCAAAGGTTGGGCAGTGAGATGAAGTCAACGATGACGGCCGTGGACTGTGTCGGATGTAGCGGTATATGACCGCAATCACTGCACTCGCCGTCCTCCTCGCCGCCTTTGGTGCATGTTGCTACGCGGGTGGCGCCTGGCTGCAGCATGGAGCCGTGGGGCGGGTCAGCGGCGAGAACAAGCTGGGCGCCGCGGGCCTGATCAGCCTCCTTCGTACGCCGCGCTGGCTGCTGGGTGTCGTGATGATCGCGGGCGGCGTCGTGTCGCATCTGCTCGCGCTCGGTCTCGCCCCGCTGACGATCGTGCAGCCGGTAGGCGTTTTGGCGCTACCGCTGACCGTCCTTCTCTACGCACGCCCCAACGGCGGCCGCCTCGGCCGGCGAGCCACGGCCGGCATGGTCTCGACGGTGGCCGGGCTGCTGCTGTTCGTGCTGATCGCGGCCAACGGCGCGACCTCCACGGTGGTCGACGCGAACGCCGAGGCCGCCGCCACCCAGCTGGTCGCCGGCGGCCTGGTGCTCCTCTGCCTGGTCAGCCTGCTGGTCCGGGGCAATGTCCGGTGCATCGCTCTGGCCGCCGGCGCCGGCATCGGCTACGGGTATGTGTCGCTGCTCATGCGCAGCATCATGCAGGGCTTCGGCAGCGGCGGGATCGCAGGCATCCCGCTGCTGTCTGTGCCCTTCGTGGTGATCGCCCTGGTCATCGGCGTCGTCATGCTGCAGCTCGCCTATGCCAGCGGCCCGCCGGACCTGGTGGTGGCCTGCCTGACCGTGGTCGACCCGCTGGTCGCCGTGGGCCTGGGTATCGGTGTGCTGGGCGAAGGCGTACGCAACAACCAGTGGATCATCTCCGGCGAGATCGTCGGAGCGCTCGCGGCATGTGTCGGAGTGGCGATGGTGGCCCGCTACCACCCCGAACATTTGCGGAGGCTCGCCCAGGTCGAACAGCAGGCCGCCCCGTCCTGGTTGGCGACCGCGGGCGTGCTCGGCCTGAACGAGCGCAAACTGACCATCCTGATCGCCGCCGACACGTTCCCGCCGGAGATCAACGGTGCGGCCCGGTTCACTGCCCGGTTGGCGCGAGGGATGGTCGAGCGCGGCCACGAGGTGCACGTGGTCTGCCCTTCCCGGACCATCCATGACGAGGTGTCCGACTGCCACGGTGCGACGGTGCACCGGATCGGGTCGTACTCGACCAAGCGGTTCCACCCGACCTTCCGACTGACCCCGGTCTGGCGGATCTACCCGGCCACCGCCAAGCTGCT
>JAWWOY010000785.1:0-2919 GCA_033851195.1 Kribbellaceae bacterium
GCCGGCAGGATCGCGAAGTACTTGGCCACGTCATTCGCGATCGAGAACGTGGTCAGCGATCCGCGGGTGATCAGCAACTGCTTGCCGATCTCGACGATCTCGATCAGCTTGGTCGGGTTGGAGTCGAGGTCGACCATGTTGCCGGCCTCCTTGGCGGCCGACGTACCGCTGTTCATCGCCACCCCGACATCGGCCTGCGCGAGCGCGGGAGCGTCGTTGGTGCCGTCGCCGGTCATCGCGACCAGCCGGCCGCCCTCCTGCTCCTTCTTGATCAGCGCCATCTTGTCCTCGGGCGTCGCCTCGGCGAGGAAGTCGTCGACACCGGCCTCCTCGGCGATCGCCTTGGCGGTGAGCGGGTTGTCACCGGTGATCATCACGGTCCGGATGCCCATCGCGCGCATCTGGTCGAACCGCTCCCGCATCCCTTGCTTGACAACGTCCTTGAGGTGGATCACACCCAGTGGACGGGCCACCTGGTCCTTGGTCTGAGCAACCACCAGCGGCGTGCCGCCGGAGGCCGAGATGCCGTCCACGATGGCGCCCAGCTCGGCGACCACGGTCCCGCCCTGCTGATTGATCCAGGCGGTCACCGCGCCGGCGGCGCCCTTGCGGATCTGCCGGCCGTCCACGTCCACGCCGCTCATCCGGGTCTGCGCGGTGAACTCGACGAAGGTTGCGTGCGGCAACTCGCCGGTGTGCCGCTCCCGCAGCCCGTACCGGGACTTCGCCAGTACGACGATCGAGCGGCCCTCGGGAGTCTCGTCGGCCAGACTGGACAGCTGGGCCGCGTCGGCCAGCTCGGTCTCGTTCACCCCGGCCAGCGGAATGAACTCCGACGCCTGCCGGTTGCCCAGCGTGATCGTGCCGGTCTTGTCCAGCAGCAGCGTGTTCACGTCGCCCGCGGCCTCGACAGCGCGCCCGGACATGGCCAGCACGTTGCGCTGCACCAGCCGGTCCATCCCGGCGATGCCGATAGCCGACAGCAGCGCCCCGATGGTGGTTGGGATCAGACAGACCAGCAGGGCGACCAGGACCACGATGCTCAGGTTGACCTTGGCATACGCGGCGAAGGGCGGCAGCGTGACGGTCGCGATCAGGAAGACGATCGTCAGGCTGGCCAGCAGGATGTTCAACGCGATCTCGTTCGGCGTCTTCTGCCGCGACGCGCCCTCGACCAGGGCGATCATCCGGTCGATGAAGCTCTCGCCCGGCTTCGTGGTGATCTTCACGACGATCCGGTCCGACAGCACCTTGGTGCCACCGGTGACGGCGCTGCGGTCACCGCCGGACTCGCGGATCACCGGCGCGGACTCAC
Organism: Kribbellaceae bacterium; assembly: GCA_033851195.1. Taxonomy (GTDB): domain Bacteria; phylum Actinomycetota; class Actinomycetes; order Propionibacteriales; family Kribbellaceae; genus Kribbella. Next base: position 1,316 of record JAWWOY010000785.1, read on the forward strand.
CGGTGATAGCCGACTCGTCGACGCTGGCCACACCTTCGACGACGTCACCGTCACCGGGGATGATCTGGCCCGCCTCGACCACCACCCGATCGCCCAGTTGCAACGCGGTGGCGGGCACTTCCTCCTCGGTAGCGCCGTCGCCGGTCAGCCGGCGAGCGGTGGTCTCGGTCTTCGCCCGGCGCAGGGTCTCGGCCTGGGCCTTGCCACGGCCCTCGGCAACCGCTTCGGCCAGGTTCGCGAAGATCACGGTCAGCCACAGCCACACCACGATCCACCAGACGAAGACGCTGGGGCTGGTGATGGCAAGGATCGTGGAGGCGACGGCACCCACCTCGACCACGAACATCACCGGGTTCTTCACCATCACCCGCGGGTCGAGCTTGCGCAGCGCGTCCGGCAACGAGGTCAGCAGCATCTTCGGGTCGAACAGACCCGACGCCGCCTTCTTCGCCACCGCCTTCTCCGCCGCCGGGGGTGGCGTCTTCAACTGCGTGGTCACAATCCCTCCGCGAGGGGTCCGAGGGTGAGAGCGGGGAAATAGGTCAGCCCGGTGACGATCAGCACGACGCCGATCAACATCGTCACGAACAGTGCCTTGTGGGTGGGCAGGGTGCCGGCGTTCACAGGCACCGGCTGCTGCCGGGCGAACGAACCGGCCAGGGCCAGCACGATGACCATCGGCAGGAACCGGCCGAACAGCATCACCAGCCCGAGCGCGGTGTTGTAGAAGGGGATGTTCGCGCTGAGGCCGGCGAACGCGCTGCCGTTGTTGTTGCCGGCCGAGGTGAAGGCATACAGCACTTCCGAGAAGCCATGGGGCGGGGGCGCGGTGTTGAAGATCGACGCCCGGGCCACCGCCAGGCCCATCGCGACCGCGGCACCGACCAGTACCACTGCCGGCGTGGTCAGGATGTAGAGCGAGACCAGCTTCATCTCACGGGCGGTGATCTTCTTCCGCAGATACTCAGGCGTCCGGCCGACCATCAGGCCGGCCACGAAGACCGTCATCACGGCAAGCACGAGGATGCCGTACAGACCTGTACCGGTACCGCCCGGTGTGACTTCGCCGAGCATCATGTTGAACAGCGCAGTACCACCGCCGAGTGGGGTGAAGGAGTCATGCTGCGAGTTGACCGCGCCCGTCGACGTACCGGTGGTGGAGATGGCGAACAGCGAGGACGCCCAGATCCCGAAACGGGTCTCCTTACCCTCCATCGCCGCACCGGCCGCCTGCGTGGCCGTCCCGCCGCCCAGGGACTCGAAGACGGTGGCCGCGACGACAAAAGCCGCCCACAGCGTGCCCATCACACCCAGGATCGCGTACCCCTGCCGCTTGTCCTTGATCATCACACCGAAGGTCCGGGTCAACGAGACCGGGATGACAAGCAGCAAGAAGATCTCGAACAGGTTGGACAGCGGGTTCGGGTTCTCGAACGGGTGCGCGGAGTTCGCGTTGTAGTAGCCGCCGCCGTTGGTGCCCAACTCCTTGATGATCTCCTGGCTCGCCACCGGGCCACCCGGCAGGGTCTGGGCCTGCCCGACCACCGAGGTCACCGCGTGGCCGCCGGAGAAGTTCTGCACGACGCCCATCGCAACCAGGACCA
>JAWWOY010000789.1:0-2620 GCA_033851195.1 Kribbellaceae bacterium
CGAGCGTGGTTCGGTCGCGGGTGACCAGCTCTCGCCAGCCGTTCCAGTGGGGCGAGAGGTCGATCGGCTCGGGCAGCCCGGCGGGCGCCGTACCGAATGCGTCCAGAGCGGCGAGAGTGGCGTCGACGGACTCGGCCGTCCAGGGCGGTCCCGGCGGACCACCAGGCACGGCTTGGGTGATCACGCCGCGCCACGGGCCCAGCCGCAGTTCGCCGAGGAAGCGCGCGTGTGGGACGTGCTCGCCCAGCAACGGGAGTACGCCCAGCTCACGGTCGTAGAGCATGGTCGAGCTCTGGCTCACCTCGGCGGAGATGACTTTGGCGAAGACCTGGCGCCCGTCCGAGAGTCGCAGGACCGCGGCTGCAGCGGGGGACATCCCGCCCACGCAGTCGGTGGAGCTCGTGATGGCGGCGCCCAGGTCGTCCGCCAGCGCCGTACGGACCTCGGCGGGCAGGGAGTCGAACGGGGGCCGCTGGGTGAATGTCACCCGGTCATCCTGCACCGCGGATGCGGAATCGAGTGGCCTGCCATGGGATGATTGCGAGGTTGCCTGACACCCCTGAGCCACTCCTGAGACGAACTGGAACCCTCCGTGCCCGTTGGCCCCACAAATGTGCCGCAGCCCGGTCGAACCGACCCGTCGCTGATCCGCAACTTCTGCATCATCGCCCACATCGACCACGGCAAGTCGACGCTGGCCGACCGGATGCTGCAGATCACCGGGGTCGTCGACGCGCGCTCGATGCGGGCGCAGTACCTCGACCGGATGGACATCGAGCGCGAGCGCGGCATCACGATCAAGTCCCAGGCGGTCCGGCTGCCGTTCACGCCCGCGCCCGGTACGCCGGCGGCGCTGCTGGCGGAGGAGAACCAGACCGAGCCGACGACGTACATCCTGAACATGATCGACACCCCGGGCCACGTGGACTTCACCTACGAGGTGTCCCGGTCGCTGGAGGCGTGCGAGGGCGCCGTACTGCTGGTAGACGCGGCGCAGGGGATCGAGGCGCAGACGCTGGCCAACCTGTACCTGGCGCTGAACGCGGACCTGCAGATCATCCCGGTGTTGAACAAGATCGACCTGCCCGGCGCGATGCCCGACAAGTACGCCGCGGAGCTGGCGCACATCATCGGCTGCAAGCCCAGCGACGTACTGCGGGTCTCGGCCAAGACCGGCGAAGGTGTCGAGGAGCTGCTCAGCGAGATCGTCGCCCAGATCGACCCGCCGACTGGGGTCAAGGACGCTCCGCCGCGAGCCTTGATCTTCGACTCGGTCTACGACACGTACCGCGGCGTCGTCACCTATGTCCGGGTGGTCGACGGCGAGCTGACCCACCGGGATCGGATCAAGATGATGTCCACGGGTGCGGTGCACGAGATGCTCGAGGTCGGTGTCATCTCACCCGACCCGGTGAAGTCGCCGAGCATCGGCGTGGGCGAGGTCGGCTACCTGATCACAGGGGTGAAGGACGTCCGCCAGTCCCGCGTCGGTGACACCGTTACGTCGCACGTGCACGGCGCGACCGAGGCGCTCGGTGGCTACAAGCACCCGCAGCCGATGGTCTACTCCGGGCTGTTCCCGATCGATGGCGACGACTACCCGACGCTGCGGGACGCGCTGGACCGGCTGCAACTGAACGACGCGGCGCTGCAGTACGAGCCGGAGAGCTCCGGCGCGCTGGGCTTCGGGTTCCGCTGTGGGTTCCTCGGCCTGCTGCACATGGAGATCGTCCGGGAGCGACTCGAGCGCGAGTTCGACCTGGACCTGATCTCGACCGCGCCGAACGTGGTCTACCGGGTGGAGATGGAGGACGGGTCGGAGCCGGTGGTGACGAACCCGAGCGAGTTCCCGAATGGCAAGATCGCCAACATCTACGAGCCGGTGGTGCGGGCGACGATCCTCAGCCCGAAGGACTACATCGGCGTGATCATGGAGCTCTGCCAGACCAAGCGGGGCAACCTGCAGGGGATGGAGTACCTGTCCGAGGACCGGGTCGAGCTCCGCTACACGCTGCCGCTGGCCGAGATCGTGTTCGACTTCTTCGACCAGCTGAAGTCGAAGACCAAGGGCTACGCGTCGCTGGACTACGAGCCGACCGGTGAGCAGACAGCCGACCTGGTCAAGGTGGACATCCTGTTGCACGGCGAGACCGTCGACGCTTTCTCCGCGATCGTGCACCGCGACAACGCCTACTCGTACGGCGTCTCGTTGGCCGGCAAGCTCAAGGAGCTGATCCCGCGGCAGCAGTTCGAGGTGCCGATCCAGGCCGCGATCGGGTCCCGGATCATCGCCCGCGAGTCGATCCGGGCGATCCGCAAGGACGTGCTGGCCAAGTGCTACGGCGGTGACATCACCCGGAAGCGCAAGCTGCTCGAGAAGCAGAAGGAGGGCAAGAAGCGGATGAAGATGGTGGGCCGGGTCGAGGTCCCGCAGGAAGCCTTCATCGCCGCCCTCAAGACCAGCGAGTCCCCAGGCGACAAGACCAAGAAGTAATGCCGGTCGAGATTCCCGCGGAGTTCCTCAAGGTCGGTTCACGCGGCCCGGACTGGGCTGATTGGCTCGACCGGCTGCCGAAGCTGGTCGGCGAGTTGCTGGCGCAGTGGGAGTTGCGCGTCGACG
>JAWWOY010000799.1:0-8063 GCA_033851195.1 Kribbellaceae bacterium
GAATGCCCGCGTCTCGACCAAGAAGCAGGACCTGCACCGCCAGATCCATGCCCTCACCTCGTACGGGATCGTCGACGACCCGGCCGGCGGGGATGGGCAGCGGCTGTACGTCGACAAGCTCACCGGCAAGAACCTGAACCGCCAGGGGTGGCTCGAGCTCCGCCCGCGGCTGCGGGCCGGCGACGTTCTGGTGCTGTCCGAGCTGGACCGGCTCGGCCGGTCGCAGACCGAGATGCTGCAGCTGTTCAACGAGCTGACCACGATGGGCGTACATGTGAACGTCATCGGCGGCCCGATCCCGTTTGACACCCGCAACCCCGGCCCGGCGACCGAGATGGCCAAAGCGCTGCTGCTGTTCCTCGGCCAGGTCGAGCTGATCTACAAGCAGGAGCGGGTGGCGTCGGCGCGCGAGTCCGGCAAGACCGCGCACCGGCCCCGCAAGCTCACGCCCCAGCTCGAGGAGAACCTGGCCGGCGAATTCTGCTCCGAGACCCCCGTTGACGAGCTTGTGACCAAGTACGGCATCTCGCGGGCGACGGTGTACCGGATCGCCCGTGAGCACAAGGCCAAGAACAACTCGCGCCGCACGTTCGTCCCGGCCGGGCGGGGCAAATCCCTGTCACCCGGTCAGATTGGCACCGCCCGGCAACTGAAGGCCGACGGCATGTCAATCCGGGCGATCGCACAAGCGGTCGGGTCCAGCCGGGCGACAGTGCACCGCGCTCTCGCCGCGGACCCCACCGCGGAGCTGATCGTCTCCGTCGCAGCACAGAACCAAGCCGGGCAGCATCGCCTTGTCTGCCCTACCTGTGGCGATGCCCCCGGAGCATGCCGCCATGATCCGGCTCAGATGCTCTCCTTGAGCGCCACGTTCTGCAACTGATGCCGACGAGCTAGTGGCTGTCGAGGCGGGACCGATTCCCGCGCTCCCGTTGCACGGACGTGGAGAAGGTCGTTCTACGGCCGCCACGTGTGCGCACCGCCGTCGTGAACGAGTCACGGTCGCCCGATCCTTGTGATCCGGCGACCGTGACTTCAGCGTGCTGATCGTCTCGTGTCAGTTGATCTCGCGTCGGAGTGTCCGGAGGAGGCCCGCCGTCAGCGGAATGGCCACCCAGAGGATCACCGACGTCAGGATCTGTGTCCCGTGACCGGACCACTCAGCGTTGAGCAGCCAGTTGAATGTGGTCGAGTAGTCGAACCATTCGGCCACCAGTTGCGATGCCCGGCCGAGCAACGCGAATCCGATGGGCAGTACGAACGACGCGACGATCGCGGCCGCCGAGTTGTGCACCAGTGCCCCGAGCGCCACCCCCGTCATGACGTTGAGGACGACGTACAGCAAGAAGGCGGCAAGGAGACCGGCGTTGAGGTTCGCGTCGAGCGTCCGGCCGAAGGCAGCGGCCACGCCAAGGCCCGCGGCCGTGACGAGCCCTCCGAACACAGCTGCGGCAGCACCCAGCATCAGGGAGACCGTGATCTTGGCGGTGATGACCCGCATTCGTCGCGGTTCCTGGGTGAACGTGGCGAAGGCGGTGCGCTGGCTCCATTCGCTGGTGAGGGTAAGGATCGACACCACCGGCAGCAGGATGCTCAGGGCAACCGCGGCGAAACCGAGATAGCTCGTGTAGGACTGGTCGATGGTTGACGGAGAGAACAACGGCGCCAGCATCAGGCCGACGGTGCTTGCCCCAACCGCAGCCAGGAGCCAGCGGGCGGCGCGGGTACCGGTCGCCTTGCCCCATTCGACGCGCACCAAGCGACCGAACGGGATGCCGGCGAAGGTGGTCGCTGGCGCATCAGCGCCGGTAGTGGGGACCGGAAGGGTCATCGTGATGCTGGTCATGCTGCTGCCTCCTTGGTGGGTGCCGGCTCCGCGGCGGTGAGTGAGAAGAAGAGCTGCTCGAGGCCGCCGGAGTCGGACTGGCGCAGCTCGGTGAGGAGCACCTTCTGCTCCAGCGCGACGCGCGCAACCAGATCGGGGGTGACCCGGCCACCGAGCACGTCCACGGTGAAGCTCTGGTCCGGACCCAGGTGGTAGTCGATCCGGGCCACGTCCAGCGCGCGTGCCAGCGCGTCCGGGTCGGGGGTGCGCAGCAGCAGGCTGGAGCTGGCGAGCAGCTCTGTGAGCCGGCCGGAGGCGACGACCGCGCCCTGGGAGATGACGACGAGGTGGTCCACGGTGGCTTGCACCTCGTGCAACAGATGGCTGGACAGCAGCACTGTCCCGCCCTGGTCGGCGAAGTCGCGCAGCAGTCCACGCATCCAAGCGATCCCCTCGGGGTCCAGTCCGTTTGCCGGTTCGTCGAGGATCAGCACCTGCGGATCGCCCACGAGCGTCTGCGCGATCCCGAGCCGCTGCCGCATGCCGAGGGAATAGTCGCCGACGCGCCGATCGGCGGCGTCGGCGAGTCCGACGCGGTCCAGCAGCTCCTCCACTCGAACGGTCGGTACCCCAGCCATTCGGGCGGCGATCATCAGGGTCGCGCGGCCGGTTCGTCCGGCGTGCATCGCGGAGGGATCGAGCAACGTTCCTACCACCCGGGTTGGGTTGGGCAAGTCGACGAAGGGGACGCCCGCGACGGTCGACCAGCCGTGATCGGGCCGGGCAAGGCCGACGATCATCTTGAGCGTTGTGGACTTTCCCGCACCGTTGGGCCCGAGGAAGCCGGTGATGGTGCCCGGTTCGCAGTTCAGTGACACGTCACTGACCACCCGGGCGTTGCCGTAGCTCTTCGTGAGAGCGGTTGTTGTGATCATGTTGTCGAGCCTCACGGATGCGGCCACTGTGGCGCATCGCCCGGCCAGCCAATCCTCGCCGCGACGAAATGCGGGCCCTGGACCGCGGCGGGTACCGCATTTCGTCGCCGTCGCCACCAACTTTCGTTGGTGTCGGGTCAGCGCGCGCACCCTCTACGCTCGCATCATGTACCGACGGGGCAGGCGATGGCTCGACCAGCTGATGACCGCCTCCCTGCTGGCACCGTTGGATCCGGCCCAGCCAGACACCCCCGGTCCGCGGACGGGACGCGACTGGACGGTCGACGGCGTGGGGTTCCTGCTCGCTGCGGCGCTCGGGATCCTCTTCCTGAGCCCGGCGCGGAACGACACCGTCGTACCGATGACGACCCGGGAGATCGTCATCGACGTGACTTGCGGGGCGCTGGCCTGCCTCTCGCTGTGGTGGCGGCGGCGGTGGCCGCTCGGCGTTGCGGTCGTTTGTCTCGTGTTGGGGGCGTTCTCGATTTCCGCGACCGCCGCTGGGCTCCTCGCGTTGACCTCGCTCGCGGTGCACCGCAGCCTTCGGCCAGTGTTGCTCGCCGCTGCCCTGTGGATCGCGTCCGCCCTGACCTTCGCCGTCTACAGCCCGACGACCGACCCCCTCTCGGTGGTCCTGGTGGCCACACCGCTCGTCCTCGCGGCCATCGCGTGGGGCATGTTCGTCCGGGCCAGACGTCAACTCCTCTTCACGCTTCGCGAGCGTGCGCTCCGCGCCGAGGCGGAGCAGCGGCTGCACGCGGACACTGCGCGCATGGCCGAGCGGACCCTTATCGCACGCGAGATGCACGACGTGCTCGGCCACCGGATCTCGCTGATGGCCTTGCACGCCGGAGGCCTGGAGGTCCAGCCCGATCTGCCGCCCCACGTCCGGGAGACCGCCGAACTGCTGCGCCTGACCGCGCGCCAGGCTCTCGAGGAGTTGCGGGGCGTGATCGGGGTGCTCCGGGAAGCGCCCGGCCGGGAATCGCCGCTGGCAGCACCGCAGCCAAGCCTGTCGGACATCCCTCGGTTGATCGAGGAGACTCGGCGGGCTGGCGCGAAGATCGACTTCGCGATGCAGGTGGACGATCCGAACACTGCGCCGGCATCGCTTGGTCGCGACGCCTACCGCATCGTGCAGGAGTCCCTCACCAACATCGGCAAGCACGCCAGGGGGACGGCGGGGCGGGTGGACGTCACCGGTGCGGCCGACCACGGCCTACACGTCAGCGTTCGCAACCGCCTGCCCGTCCATCCAACCGCCGGGCCAACGCTGCCAGGTTCTGGCACCGGCCTCCTCGGGCTCCAGGAACGGGTCACCCTGGCCGGCGGCACCCTCGTGCACGGCCCAGACGGCTCAGGAGACTTCGTGGTGAACGCCGAGTTGCCATGGTGAGCGTGCGGGTACTGCTGGTCGACGACGATCCGCTGGTCCGCGCCGGGCTACGAATGATCCTGGCCACGGCGGAGGACCTGGAAGTGGTGGGCGAGGTGGACGACGGTGCCCGCGCGGTAGCAGCTGTCCTGAAGCATCGACCTGACGTCGTCCTCATGGACATTCGCATGCCCGAGATGGACGGGATCACGGCGACCGCCGCCGTGCGCCGGCTCGATTCGCCCCCGCAGGTGGTCGTGCTGACCACCTTCCAGGCGGACGAGCAGGTGATGAGCGCACTGCGCGCCGGCGCCGCAGGATTCCTGCTCAAGGACACGCCACCCGCGGAGATCATGTCCGCAGTGCGCCTGGTCGCCTCGGGCGAGGCGATGCTGTCGCCGTCGGTCACCCGCACACTGCTCTCGCACCTCGGTGATGCGCAGGCTTCAGAGCGCCGCAGAAACGCCACGCAACGACTGGCCATGCTCACCGACCGCGAGCGTCAGGTCGCGGTCGCGGTCGGATCCGGCGCCTCCAACGCAGAGGTGGCCACCTCACTGTTCATGAGCGAGGCCACCGTCAAGTCACACGTGTCCCGCCTCCTCGTCAAGCTCGATGTCGCCAACCGGGTGCACATCGCGATCGTCGTCCACGATGCCAACCAGTCTTGATGCCCTTGCGACGTGCAATCGTGCAGCGCACCGAATGATTCGGCGCACTTCATCGGATCCGCCGACGGCGCCGAAGTCGGGGCCGACGGACGCGATAATCGGGGCGATGCGTGTCATGCCGAGAAGGTGCTCGCTCGCGCCCAGATCTCAGACCGGCGGCGTCACTATTCAGCGGTTGACATCGGCAAAGCCGTCGGCATCTTGATGGAACGCTACCGACTCGACTCCGACCGCGCCTTCCAGTTCCTGGTCCGCACCTCCCAAGACAGCAACACCAAACTCCGCGACGTCGCCGCCGGCATCATCACCGACGCCGATCACCACGCCGAATAACGCCCGCGCCGCTCAGCGACTGGAGCTACTTCTCACCAACATCCGCGACCACAACGGCCCGCCAGTGGAGCGAAACCCATCGACAAGTGGAGCTACAACTCACGGCCAAAACCAGTAGCGCATATCGCGTTCAGCGCCGTCGCAAGTGGGATTGTCTACGGTCGCGGTCGGCGAGGGCGCCGAGGCGGTCCCGGATCGCGGTAGCGGTCTCGCTCAGCAGTTCGTTGGCCTGCCGGCACAGCAGCCGTCCGCGCGCTGCCACCGTCGCTGAGATGCCGGGGCGGGCGGCTGCTTCGCTGGTCTGCTGGGCCAACGCTGGCAGTTGCGCGTAGGCCGCCGCCAGACCCATGATCGCCTGATCCAGCGCCGCGACATCGACAAGATCCCGGCCGGTGGCGTAGTAGTGCTCGGCCAGGAACGGCGCCAACGCGATAGCCGCGGTATACCGGTCTTCGTCTGCGTCCATCACGAACCCCCTGGTAGACAGTGGTCTTCACGCCGACGGTTGCTTGACCAGGCCTGGCCGACGGGTGGTGTCGCGTGAAGGTGGCCGTATGCCCTACGGCTAGCCGTTCCCAGCCGAAGTTGTCCCGTCATCCGGCCACCTTCACTTTCCCGTTCCCTTTAACCGGTCCCAAAACGTCACGCCAGCCAAGGAGAATCCGCCGGTACCCGCAGCCAGAGCCGGGCACACGACGAGGTAGCGAAAGTTATGCGCCCAGCGGCGAGGCCGTGGCGATCAGTACCGCGAGGCTGGAGGCGATCCGATCATCCCCGTGCCTCGACTTCGCTCAGCGTGGCGTGCCCGCGGCAACGGCTGGTGGCGGCCCGTGCGGATCGGCGGTGTTTGCAGACGAGTACGGACATCGGTGCAGACGACTTCGAACATTGACATCCGCGCAATCCGCCACCGCTCAAACAGACTGTCGGCAACTCGTGTCGAGAATCAACGTCGACCAACGGTGGCCGCTGGCCGCGGCTCAGCGCCGAGCAGGCCGTATTTGCTCAAGAGCTGTATGACGCCCGCGACAAGACCGTCCAGCAGATCGCCGACCTGTTCGCGCGGGCATCGACCTGTGCCTGCACCTGGTGCGTTCCGACCACGGCGCGGCGTACGCCGCTCAGATCGCCCGGCGCATGGTCCTGCCGCCGCACCGGGAGGGCAGCCAGCTCCAGTACGCCGCACAGCCCGCACCGGCCAGGGCGGACGAGTCGTTGGCGCCACTGCTGGAGTGGGCCACCTCCCACCTCGACACCCGACTGACCCTCGACCACCTCGCCGAACGCGCCGGACTGTCCAACCGAACCCTCGCCCGGCGGTTCACCGAACAGCTCGGCATCAGCCCGGGACAGTGGCTGCTCGGCCAGCGCCTTGATGCGGCACGGATACTGCTGGAACAGACCGACCTTCCGGTGGAAGCCATCGCCACCCGGGTCGGACTCGCCTCGGCGATCAACCTGCGTCGCCGTTTCCGGGTGCATCTCGGCACCACACCCGGCGCTTACCGACGGACCTTCAGCGAAACGTGATGACGCAGCTGGGCGTTCCTGCACGCGCGGGCGGGCGAGCGTGGCGCGGGTGCAACGGGAGCAGTGGCCAGCGGCCGGATCTCGTGAGACACCCGCCCGCCCGGCGGTCCACCTGCGGCGATCATGTTTCATGAGTGGCGCGGCAATACCATCGGCGGCGCAGGCGTCACCGACGAAGACATGCTGTCCATGGCCCTCCACCTACGCGACCAGGAGATGAGCCTGCGCGACATCGCCAAGCGGCTCGTCATCACCACCGGCACGAAGAAGGGCCAGCACCCCTCGCCCGCCACCGTGATGCGGATGCTGCGCGAACACGATGAGCAGGCCGCCACGGCGGCGAGCGCCTGATCACCCCGCTACTTTGCGGCTGGCGTCTGGGCTAGGACTCCGGGGCCGATGCAACCGGCGCCAGCCGCAAACAGACCTGCGCCTCCCGGAACGGTTGCGGCATCATCGGCTCCATGAGTGATGGCCCGTACGTTCGGATGCAGGTCGAGTATCGGGGGCGCCTGGGCGTCGAAGTGGGCATATTCGTCGCCGTCGATCATCTCCGGCGAGCAGGTCGACTGTCTCCGGCCGAAGAGACGCGCTACTTCGACATCGACGATTGGTTCAACGAGAACCTGCCTAACCCGGACTTCTACGCCGACGGGAACAGTGTCGGTGCAACGACATGGTTCAAGCCGCCGATCCGGCCGGTGATGCAGGAGCTCATCGACGAACTTTGTGGGATGCTGACCGCCCACGGCGTTGCCTACCACCGGGTGATCTCCGACGAACCCGGCAAAGTCATCTACGAAGACGAGTTCCAAGTCGGGGTGGTCCCACACGTGCGTCGCGAGCCGACGCCCCTGGGGAAAGGGGTCACGCTGACGCCGACCACGGCGGGCTCCAAGCGGGCGGTCGCTGGGTCCACTGTTCGCCACGTACTCTTCGATGCCGACGGCGTCCTGCAAGACCTGCCCGGGGGTTGGAACGCGGCCATGGAGCCGTATCTCGGTGACAGGACCCGTGAGTTCCTCCGTGAAACATGGGCTGACGAACTGCCGATGCTCGCCGGCCGCGGCGACTACATGCCGGTTCTCGCGGCGACACTCCAGAACTATGGTGTGGTCACGCCGGTGGCCGAGGTGTACGCCACGGTCTGGAAGAACATCGCGATCATCGAGGAATCGATCGGGATCGTGCGAGCACTCAAGAGGAACGGATACGGCGTCCATCTGGGAACGAATCAGGAACGCTGCCGTGGCGGTCACATGCGGACAGCCCTTGGGTACGACGACCTGTTCGACGTGAGTTGCTACTCCTACGACCTCGGCGTTGCCAAGCCCGACCCGGCGTTCTTCGGCCAGGCGGCTCGCCGGATCGGTGCCGACGTCGAGACGATCTTG
>JAWWOY010000537.1:0-8537 GCA_033851195.1 Kribbellaceae bacterium
TCCGGCGCCGAACTGGTGCTCGCGGCCCCCTATCCGGCGCACAGTTCGTTCTCGCCGATGACGCCGGGTTACCTGCCCAAGCCGCCGGCGGGAGTGGCCGACGACGACCTGCGGGCCGCTGTCATGCACGTCCGCCGCCAGGTCGGGTACCGAGTAACGCTGAACGCCGTATCGATGGAGGGCTCGCGCCTGAAGGTGCTGCCGGGGGCTGCCCGGCACGCCCGACTACTGGTGGTCGGCAGGTCCCGTGCTCGCGGACCGCACCGCCTGGTCGCTGCCCAGGGCAACCTCCTGCTCGCCGCCCGGACCGGCTGCCCCCTGGTCGTCGTACCGATGTCGTGGAAGCCCTCCGCCGCCGACCGGGACGTTGCTGTCGGCGTTGATGGTACGCCGCTGTCGCTGGAGGCGGTCGAGTTCGCCTTCCGGACCGCCGCCGATCGCGACGGCGACCTCACGGTGGTGCACGCGGAGTCTGCGCCGCGCCGGGGGCCGGCCGACGACGACGTCGAGAGCTCCTGGGTGCGCAGGGCCGACTTGACCGTGGCCGAGACCCTGGCCGGCTGGTCCGACGAATACCCGGATGTCAGGGTGACCCGTTTCCTGACCGCACGTCCGGTCGTCGCCGCATTGATGCAGGAAAGCCAGCAGGTTGGTCTGATCGTCCTGGGTGCGCACGCGGGACCGCTGCCGATCGGGGACGCGGTGGCTCGCCGCGCGGTCGCAGCTATGACCTGCCCCGTCGCGATCGTGCCGCATCACGTCACCGCGTCCGAGCGCGGGGCGCGCGGTCGTGAGGTCCACGTCGGCGCGGATGTCGTCGTGCCGACGTACTGACTCCTGACCATGCCCACCATCCGCCCGACCGGCCTGCGCGGCTACCAGCGCGGCTGGTTGCGTGCGGACGTGGTCGCCGGCGTGACCGTCGCCGCGTACCTGGTCCCGCAGGCGATGGCCTACGCACAGTTGGCGGGCCTGCCTGCGGTCGCCGGGTTGTGGGCGGTCCTCGGACCGCTGGCGGTTTACGCACTGCTCGGATCATCGCGACTGCTGTCGGTCGGACCCGAGTCGACGACCGCCTTGATGACAGCGATCGCCATCGGTGCGGTAGCCGGTGGTGATCCGGCGCGCTACGTCATCCTCGCCGCCGCACTTGCCCTGATGGTCGGGGTGCTGTACCTCCTGGCGTGGCTGATCCGCCTGGGGTTCCTGGCCGACCTGCTCTCGAGGCCAGTGCTGATCGGCTATCTGACCGGCATCGCGGTGATCATGATGGTCGGTCAGTTCGGCCGGATGACCGGCGCCGCTGTCAGCGGCGAATCCCCGTTCGCCGAAGTGGTGTCCGCGGTCCGGCAGGCCGGCTCCTGGCATCCGGTCACCGTTGGGCTGGCACTGGTCACGCTGGCTTTGCTGCTGGCTTCGGCTCGGTGGGCGCCGAGACTCCCCGCACCCATCCTGGTGATGGTGCTGGCGGCGGCCGTGACCGCGATGGCGAACCTGGACGAGCACGGCGTCAGTTTGATCGGTTCGGTTCCTTCGGGCCTGCCGACCCCCGGGCTGCCTTCGATCAGCTCAGCGGATCTGACCGCCTTGATCCTTCCTGCCCTTGGCGTCGCGTTCGTCGGCTATGCCGACACCGTCCTGACCGGCCGGGCGTTCGCCACCAAGCGCCACGAGGAGATCGATGCTGACGCCGAGTTGCTCGCGCTTGGAACCGCCAACCTGGCCTCCGGCGTGCTCCATGGTTTCCCGGTCAGCAGTAGTGGCAGCCGCACTGCGGTCGCCGCCGCAGCCGGCGCGAAGAGTCAGGTGTACTCGCTCGTCGCGCTCGCCCTGGTGATCGTCACGTTGCTGGTCGGTGGGCCCTTGCTGTCGACCTTCCCGACCGCCGCCCTCGGCGCGCTCGTCGTGTACGCCGCGCTGCGGCTGGTGGAGCTCACCGAGTTCCGGCGGATCGCCCGCTTCCGGCGAAGCGAGCTGATTCTCGCCCTGGCCACCTGCGTCGGCGTCGTCGCACTCGGCGTCCTGTACGGCGTACTGGTGGCGGTGGCCCTGTCGGTACTGGACCTGTTCCGACGGGTCACCCGGCCGCACTCCGCCGTTCTCGGCATCGCCCCAGGGGTGCCCGGGATGCACGACCTGGACGATTACCCGAACGCCCGGCCGGTGCCGGGGCTGGTGGTCTATCGCTACGACTCTCCCTTGTTCTTCGCCAACGCCGAGGACTTCCGACTACGAGCGCTGGCGGCGGTCGATACCTCGCCGGAGCCGGTCCGCTGGTTGCTGCTGAACGCCGAGGCCAACGTCGAGATCGACATCACCGCAGTCGACGCACTCGACGCGCTCCGCGACGAACTCGCCGACCGCGGAGTCGTGCTCGCACTGGCCCGCGTCAAGCGGGAACTACGCCGCGACCTCGAGGCCGCCGGCTTCCTCGATCGGCTAGGCCCGGAGCGGGTTTTCCTCACCCTGCCCACCGCCGTACAGGCGTATCGGGACTGGTCCGCCGAATCCCAACGACCGAAGGAGAACAGCGCATGAAGCTGTCAGTCAAGCGTTTCAGACCGGCTTGGACCATCGGCTGGTTCGGTGCTGCCGTCCGCTCCGTTTCGGAGCGGTCGGCATGATCTTCGAAGAGTTCGGCCCGGACGTCGTCTGGTTTGTCCTGTTCCTGGCGCTCTGGGCTGTCTCGATCGCAGCAGCGGTCGGCATCGTGGTCCACTACGTGCGATCTCCGCCGCCGACGCCACCGTCGCGTCCGATCCTGCCGTCGCCGTTGGACATCCTCGAGCACCGGTACGCCGCCGGCGAGATCGGCCGGGACGAATTCGACGAGGCCCGGGCCCGGCTCCGCGAGTACGAGATCGATCCCTGAGCGGTCTCCTCGCCGGCGTCGCTCAGTCGTGCGGTCGCTGGGCCCAGGCCAGTAGCCGACGGCCTTCCAGCGACTCGATCCCGAGCCGGATCAGGTGCTGGTCGGTGTGCGGCGCCCAGGGCCGCAGCGGCAACGTGCGGGCGAGGCCGTCCGCCTCCTCCGGGTCGACGATCGACAGGTGACCAGCCGCGGTCACGGTCCAGCCGAGGTGCCGTTCGTGGTCGATGTCGTCGACCTCGAACGCCACGACGTCCCCGCGCTCGGCCGCCCGGTACTTGTCGCCGTCGGCGGTGGCGAAGACCACCGTGTCGTCGTCGACGAAGAAGTTCACCAGCCGCACGGCCGGCAGGCCGCCCCTGGTGAAAACCAGCCGTCCCAGCGGCACGGACTTGAGCAACTTGCGGCACTCGGCCTCGCCGAGGATCTCGAGGCCCGTGTGGTCGAAGCGTCGTGCGCCTTTCATCATTGACACCTCGCGGCAGGTGTGAGGTCTACTGTGGCCAGAAGACCGACGTAATATCGCGGGGGCGACGCTGTATGAAGATCAAGGTTTTCTTGCTCGACGACCACGAGGTGGTCCGGCTGGGACTTCGCCAGTTGCTGGAGAGCGAGCCGGACATCGAGGTGGTGGGCGAGGCCGCGACCGCGGCCCATGCGATCGTGCGGGTCCCGGCGCTCAAGCCGGACGTGGCGGTGCTCGACGTCCGGCTGCCTGATGGTGACGGCATCACGGTCTGCCGCGAGATCCGCTCCACGATGGAGCAGCCGCCGGCGTGTCTGATGCTGACGTCGTTCTCCGATGACGAAGCCCTGTTCACCGCGATCATGGCCGGCGCGTCCGGGTATCTGTTGAAGCAGGTGAGCGGTACCGACCTGATCGGTGCGGTTCGTCGGCTGGCCGCCGGGGAGTCGCTGCTCGACCCGGCGATGACCACGGCCGTGCTCGAGCGGCTGCGGCACCCGGCCGAGGAGGAGGACGACGACCCTCGGTACAAGTCGCTCACCGAGCAGGAGCGGCGCATCCTCGACCTGATAGCCGAAGGCAAGACCAACCGGCAGATAGCCCAGACGATGTTCCTCGCGGAGAAGACGGTCAAGAACTACGTCTCCGGCCTGCTCCGCAAGCTGGACATGGAGCGGCGTACGGAGGCGGCCGTTTATGCGGTCGAGCGCACGAAGCACCGGCCGACGAAGTGAGTTCTGCGAGTTCAGGATCGCCATCAGGGCTATCACGATTGCCGAGTGGGCCGACCCCGGAACAGGGTAGAAAGTCCTGGCTCGTGCCCTCATAAGGCCCCGCCCACCCCGCCCGCCCCTCCCCACCCCGCTCATCGGTCCGTAGTTCCCCGGCGTGTCGCGGTTCATCGGTCCCAAGTTGCCAGACTCTCTTGTACGACGTGTCGTGGACCGCCGTGCGAGGGGACTGTCCATAGCCTGTCTATAGCAGGGTGTGGCGGCTCGTCAGGCCCCCAGAAGTGGTCCGCGTTGGTGCCGCGCACGGGGTGGCCTGGCAGCAAGGTTCGGTTGTTCCCCCTCCCGCTCCGACAGGCCGCCGATACCCCACCTACCGCTCCGGCACGCCGTACGTCGGGAATCGAACCGGCCAGTCGAGGCGGGAAGTCAGCCTGTGCCCGGCGAGTCGAGGCGGGAAGTCGACCGGGTGCGCGCACCTGTCCGCCGTGCGGTCGATACACCATTCCTCTGACATCCCCTGACAAACCCGCACTTGCGGACCGCTGACTGGCGGCCCGCCGGGCGTATGCCCAGGTTGACGGTCACAGAACATGACGAAAAACGGAGGCGATCGGTGAGTCACACGGGAGACTCACGCAACCTCGATCACAGAGAGTGAAACGCGCAACTCGGGACCGACGAGTGGCGACACGCCGGGGAACTTGGGACCGATGAATGGGGTGAGGGGATGGGGGGTGAGGTGGTGGGGCAGAGTGGGTGGGCGGGGGTGGAGGAGTTGTGATGGCGGATCTGCGGATCGAGGTGGTTGAGACCTCGTCGCTGGGTGACCGCAGCTATCTGGCGACTGACGGGGCTGTGGCGGTGGTGGTCGACCCGCAACGTGACATCGACAGGATCCTCGAACTGGTGGCACGGCATGGGGTCCGGTTGACGCATGTGCTGGAGACCCACATCCACAACGACTACGTCACCGGAGGACTGGAACTGGCTCGGGTGACCGGCGCGACCTATGTCGTCGCGGCCGGCGACGAGGTGGAGTTCGACCGGCTGGCCGTCGTGGACGGGGATGTGATCACTACCGGCGGGCTACGCCTGCGGGTTCTGCACACGCCTGGGCACACCCATCACCACGTCAGCTATGCCCTGCAAGGTCACACCGACGCCGAGATCAGGGCGGTGTTCACCGGCGGATCCATGTTGTTCGGCGCCACCGGTCGTACTGACCTGGTCGGGCCGGAGCACACCGACGCCCTGACCCACGCGCAGTTCCAGTCGGTTCGGCGGCTCGCCGAGGGGATGCCCGGCTCGGCCGAGGTCTTTCCCACCCACGGGTTCGGCAGCTTCTGCTCGGCGACGCCGACCAGCGGGGACGCTTCGACCGTCGCCGACCAGCGCAGCACGAACCCGGCACTGATGCTGGCCGAGCAGGAGTACGTCGACACCCTGCTGGCGGGCCTCGACGCCTACCCTGCCTACTACGCGCACATGGGCGTCATCAACCGCCGCGGGCCGCAACCCGTCGACCTGTCACTACCCGAGCCGGTCGACGCCGCCCAGTTGCGAGCCAGGCTCGGGGCCGGTGAATGGGTGGTCGACCTGAGGGAGCGGACCGCGTTCGCCGCCGGTCACCTGGCCGGGACACTGGCATTCGAGCTGTCCACGAGCTTCGTCACCTATCTGGGTTGGCTCTATCAGTACGGCACGCCGCTCACCTTGATCGGAGAAACCGACGAGCAGGTGGCCAGGGCCCGCCGGGAGCTGGTGCGGATCGGTATAGATGCCTTGTCGGGCGCTGCCACCGGTGAGATCACCAGCCTGGCCGGCGGGGAACCGCTGCGGTCTTACCCGGTGTCGGATTTCGCCGGCCTTGCGGCGGCCCGTAAGAAACGAGCGGTCCGGGTGATCGATACCCGGCGCAACGATGAGCGGGCCGACGGCGGGGTCGCTGATTCGCTGCACATTCCGCTGCATGAGCTCGCTGACCGTCTTGACGAGGTCCCGGCCGGGGAGGTCTGGGTCTACTGCGGGTCCGGCTACCGCGCCGCGATCGCCGCATCTGTCCTGGACCGCCACAACCACTCGGTCGTGCTGATCAACGACTCGTATCCCAACGCAGGCGGGGCCCTCGACCAGCCGTCCTGACCGGACGATCGCGGGATCGCAGGATCACCGGGATGACAGAAATATGACGCCGCTGTCATCTGGCCCCCAACGCCTGCTTCCCAAAGCCACTCTTGCCCTGGACAGTCGTGCCGTCTTAAGGACGCACCTGTGTCGACGAGAGTGGGGAGGGGTCGTGACACAACAACATCGCACATCCGTGGGGCGCTGGGTGCGGGCATTGCTCACCTTGAGCATGATCGCCGCGGTCATATCGGCAGCCCAGTTGGTGCGGACAGCGAGTCCGGCCGCCGCGGCGGGGCCAGGGAGTCTCACGCTGAAGGTGACCAGCGCGCGATCAGTGAACTCCGGGCCGGGATTCGTACACGAGAACGATCCGGTCACGAAGTACAAGTGGCTGATCAACGTCGACGACACCGGTGATCCGGGCACCAGTTCGAACCAGTTGATCGACAAGTGCCTGCCGAGCACGGCGACCGGCGGTGCCACGAACCCCGACTACGCCGACACCTGTCCGTGGCCGTCGACCCGTAAGACCTCGGGTTTCGCGCCGATCGTTGCGCAGGGCAACGAGGCCGATCTGAACGACAGTAAGGCGCTGGACAACCTGCCACCCGGGAAGTACCTGATCTCGGTGACGGCCGACGGCTTCAAGATCGACGGACAGCACTTCACCATCACCTCCGGCGCGACGTCGCACACCGTCGTACAGATGAATCCGACTCCGCTGCCGCTCACCACACTGCGGATTCAGGTCTTCAACGACAGCGTGCCGGTGGACGGCACCTACGAGGTCGACGCCGAGAAAGGGCTGGCCGGCTTCAGTGCCGCCCTGAGCGATGTCATGGGCCGGGTGAGCACCGACTACTACGGCAACGAGCTCTGCACGGCTTACCAGCATCAGAACGCGGACGGCACTGGACCGATGCTGTTCGACGCGAACAACAAGCCGATCGTCGACACAGCCAAGACCACCGGTAGGTGCACCAGCGACACCAGCGGTCTGATCGAGATCCCGAACATGGGCCCGAACCGCTACGCGGCGACTGTCACCCCGCCGGCCCCGGTTCCGGGCCAGGGCTACCAGTGGGTGCAGACGACCACGCTGGAAGGTGGCCACGACCACGACATCTGGTCGCAGGAAAATGCCACCGGCAACGACACGGAGCAGGTCCGCGGGGCTGAACCGGTCCCGTCCACCCAGTTCGGCTTCGTCGCCACCAAGACCCTTCCGGTGCCGGCGGCCGGGGCGCCCACCGGTGAGATCAAGGGCGTCGTCATCGCCGGGCTGCCCTACGTCGGCGGCCAGAACGGCCAGGTCGTCCCCGAGACCGGCTTCGCCGGTGCCAAGTCCGACGGACCGATCAAGAACCCTTGGGTCGCCCTCTCGGATCTCGGCGCCGGTGATGCAGCGGTGTACGTCGGTCGCGGCGCGGCGGATGGCAGCTTCGACATCAAGGACGTGCCCGACGGCACCTACCAGCTGACGCTGTGGGACGACGACCAGGACTACATCCTGTGGAGCTTCAACGTCGAGGTGCACAACGGCGACGTCATCGACGTAGGCAACAAGATGCTGGTCGGCTGGTTCACCCGCATTCACGGCACGGTCTTCGTGGACTCCAACGCCAACGGCAAGCGAGACACCGGTGAGCGCGCGGTCCCCAGCTTCACCCTGACCACCCGTGAACGGGACAACTCGCTGATGGACCAGGCCACCAACACGGCGATCACCGATGTGAACGGCAACTACGACATCAAGGAGACCTACCCGCTGGGCAAATGGTTGGTGTTGGAAGGGTTCAACACCCGCTACAAGACGACGGGCATCACTTACAAGGGCGCCAACGAGACCAAGTCGACCACCCAGCTCGGCAGCCTGGTGGACGTCAACTTCCTGCCGATCATCGGGCTCCGGGGCCAGATCGACTGGGGCGTCCAGCCGTATGACCCCGGCACCAACGGCGGCATCGTCGGCACCGTCACCTATGACACCACCCGGAACGAGCTCGACGCGGCGAAGGCCGCGACCGAGCCCTACCAGCCGGGCATCCCCGGCGTACCGGTGCGTCTCTACGTGCCGCTGACGTGCACCGATACCACTCCGGCCGACCTGTGCCGGCAGGGCTACCAGATCGAGCCGAAGCAGATCCCGGACGGGAACGGCGGCCTGAAGGACAACCCGCAGTACGGCGCGTTCGTCAAGGGCGCGGAGGTCCAGGACTCCTACACCTCGGAGGAGTGGGCGCCACCGCGCGGATGTACGGCGCGGATGTACAACAATCAGCCGCTCACCGACCAGCAGGCACTGCCTCCCTTCGGGACGACCGAGAACAAGATGTGCGTCGAG
>JAWWOY010000802.1:0-2541 GCA_033851195.1 Kribbellaceae bacterium
TCGGCCGCACTGCGGAAGCCGCCGACTACGACGACCTGGACCATGGCCAGGACCGAACAGCCGGACGCTCCGACCGAGGAGCAGGCGAGCGTGCTGCTGCGGTGTGCCGTGAAGGACCCGGATCCGCTGGTGGTGGGCCGGGCGTTCTCCAACGCGGCGGTCGAGTTGGCGCTGGCGAGCTACCCGGGGTTCCACGTGCTGGCTCCGCCCGGGGACGCAGTGCCGTACGGGGTGTTCACGGCCGGGTACGTCGACGCCATCGAGGTCAAGCAGGTCGTCGTACTGCCGGACGGGACCTCGCGGCCGATCGAGCCTTCGCCGGACACACGGGAGTTGGCGCCGGTCGACGAGCCTCCGCTGCCGATGCCGCTGCCACGACTGCTCGCGGCGGCAAAGCCCGGCCGGCCGCCGGGGATCGCGACCCGGCGGCTGCCGCTGGGCGAGATCGCCCTCGCGCGCAGCGGGGACAAGGGCGGTAACGCGAACGTCGGCGTCTGGGTGCGGACCGAGAACGCCTGGCGCTGGCTGGCGCATCACCTGACCGTCGAGCTGCTGCGTGAGTTGTTGCCAGAGGCAAGATATCTGCCGATCACCCGGTACGTGCTGCCGAACCTGTGGGCGCTGAACTTCGTGATCGAGGGACTGCTCGGCGAAGGCGTCGCGTCCCAGGCCCGATTCGACCCGCAGGCCAAGGCGGTCGGGGAGTGGCTGCGCTCGCGGTACGTCGACATCCCGGAGGTGTTGCTGTGAGCACGGCTGAACGTGAGGCCTTCCGGGAGACAGTACGTCGGTTCATGGCGGCGGAGGTGTTGCCACACCTGTCCGAGTGGGAGCGTGCGGGCTCGCTGCCGCGGGAGCTGCACAAGAAGGCGGGCGCCCTCGGCCTGCTGGGAGTGGGCTTTCCTTCGGAGGTCGGTGGCGGTGGCGGCTCACTGGCCGATGCAGTGGCCGTGGTGGAGGAGATGCACTACGCCGGCGGGTCCGGCGGCCTGGTCGCGTCACTGCTGACCTGCGGGATCGCGGTGCCGCATATCGTTGCTGCGGGCAACGCCGAGCAGATCGCCCGGTGGGTACGGCCGACGCTGGACGGCGAGCTGATCGGCGCGCTGGCGATCACCGAGCCCGACGGTGGGTCCGATGTCGCCTCGCTGCGGACGACCGCGCGCCGCGACGGGGACCACTTCGTCGTGACCGGAGCCAAGACCTACATCACCTCCGGCTGTCGCGCCGACTTCGTCACGACCGCGGTCCGGACCGGCGGGCCCGGTGCGCACGGGATCTCATTGCTGGTCATCGAACGTGGCACGCCCGGCTTCGAGATATCGCGCAAGCTGGAGAAGATGGGCTGGCTGTGCTCGGACACGGCGGAGCTGTCCTTCACCGACGTACGGGTGCCGGTAGGGAACCTGGTCGGCGCCGAGAACAGCGGGTTCGTGCAACTGGCCATCAACTTCGTCGCCGAGCGGCTCACGTTGGCTGTGCAGGCCTATGCGGGCGCGCAACGTTCCCTGGACCTAACTGTCGAGTGGTGTCGGCTGCGGGAGACGTTCGGGCGGCCGCTGATCTCGCGCCAGACCGTGCAGCACACGTTGACCGAGATGGCCAGGCGGATCGACGTCGCCCGGGTCTACGTGCACGAGGTCGTCCGTCGCGCCGAAGCCGGTGACGACGTGATCGCGCAGGTCTGCTTCGCCAAGAACACCGCGGTCGAGGCAGGCCGATGGGTCACAGACCAGGCGTTGCAGTTGCACGGCGGCCTCGGCTACCTGCGCGACGCCGAGGTGGAACGCCAGTACCGCGACCAGAAGATCCTCGCCATCGGCGGCGGCAGCACCGAGATCCTCACCTCCCTCGCCTCCAAACGACTGGGGTACACCTCATGACCACACCCGCTGCGTCCGAAGAACCTTGGGCTATAGCGCAAGGTTCTTCGGACGCAAGCAATCGCGCGGCGATGTTAGAGAAGGTGGCGGCGCTCGAGAGGGAGCATGCGAAGGCGCTGGCGGGGGGTGGGGAGAAGTATGTGGCGCGGCATCACGCCAGGGGGAAGTTGCTGGCGCGGGAGCGGATCGAGTTGCTGCTGGATCCGGACTCCGCCTTCCTCGAGTTGTCGCCGTTGGCAGGGTGGGGCTCGGACTTCACTGTCGGCGCCAGCCTGGTCACCGGGATCGGCGTGGTGGCAGGCGTCGAGTGCCTGATCACGGCGAACGACCCGACCGTGAAGGGTGGGGCGAGCAATCCGTGGACTCTGAAGAAGGCGTTGCGGGCGGATGAGATCGCGCGGGCGAACCGGTTGCCGGTGATCAGCCTGGTCGAGTCGGGCGGGGCGGACCTGCCGACGCAGAAGGAGATCTTCATCCCGGGCGGGGCGATGTTCCGCAACCTGACCCGGCTGTCGGCGGAGGGCATCCCGACGATCGCGCTGGTGTTCGGCAACTCCACCGCGGGTGGCGCGTACATCC
This sequence comes from Kribbellaceae bacterium, assembly GCA_033851195.1. Taxonomy (GTDB): domain Bacteria; phylum Actinomycetota; class Actinomycetes; order Propionibacteriales; family Kribbellaceae; genus Kribbella. The sequence goes on from JAWWOY010000802.1 coordinate 2,463, forward strand.
CGGGCATGAGCGATTACGTGGTGATGGTCGACGGCGCCGCGAAGGTGTTCCTGGCCGGGCCGCCGCTGGTGAAGATGGC
>JAWWOY010000846.1:0-2858 GCA_033851195.1 Kribbellaceae bacterium
CCCGAGACGCTGGTGTGCATCCGGGCGCCCCCCATCTCCTCCAGCGTCACCTTCTCGCCGACCACCATCTCGGCCATCCGGGGTGAGCCGAGGTACATCGAGGCATTGCCGTCGACCATGATCACCAAGTCGCAGAAGGCAGGGATGTACGCGCCGCCCGCGGCGGACGGGCCGAACAGACAGCAGATCTGCGGGACCTTGCCGGAGAGCGCGACCTGGTTGTGGAAGATCCGGCCGGCCCCGCGCCGACCGGGGAACAGGTCCACCTGGTCGGTGATCCGCGCACCGGCCGAGTCGATCAGCCAGAAGATCGGCAATTCGTCGCGCAGTGCGACCTCGGTGATCCGGACGATCTTCTCGACGGTCCGGGCACCCCACGAGCCGGCCTTGACCGTCGGGTCGTTCGCGACCAGCAGCGCCGGCCGGCCGTCGACCAGCGCCCGGCCGGTGACGACACCGTCGGCCGGGAGGCCCGGGTTCAGCGCATTGGCGAGCTGGGCGTCCTCGATGAAGCTGCCCTCGTCGACCAGCAGCGCGATTCGATCCCGGACGTACAACTTGTTCTGCGAGGCGAGCTTGGCCGCCGCCTTCTCCGGCGGCGCCAGGGTCGCCTCGCGCGCGACCTTCACCTCGGTCCAGTGATCCCTCATGTCTCCCTTTCTATCCGCTACGTCCGAAAAGGTTGCGCTATAGCCCAAGGTTCTTCGGACGTAAGGGGTTATTCGACGGGGAGGCCGAGGCTGCGGGCGATCAGTAGGCGCTGCACCTCGGAGGTGCCTTCGCCGATCTCGAGGATCTTGGCGTCCCGGTAGAACCGGGTCACCGGGTACTCCTCCATGAAGCCGTAGCCGCCGAACACCTGGGTGGCGATCCGGGTCGCGGTGACTGCCGACTCGGTCGCGTACAGCTTGGCGACGGCCGCGGCCTGCTTGAACTCCTTCATCGGCGCGCCCCTGTCCTTCAGCGCCGCCGCCTTGTAGACGAGCAGTTCGGCCGCATCGGCCATCACCTGCAGGTCGGAGATCTGGAAGGCGACACCCTGCTTGGCGCCGATCGGGACACCGAACGTCTTCCGCTCGCCGGCGTACTGGACCGACATCTCCAGGCAGGCCTTGATGCAGCCGAGGGCGACCGCGGCGATCGCGACGCGCCCGTCGTCCAGGGTGGCGAGGAACTGACCGAAGCCCTTGCCGCGCTCGCCCAGCAGGTTGCCGACCGGCACGCGGCAGTCGATGAACGAGAGTGGGTGCGTGTCCGAGGCGTGCCAACCGAGTTTGTCGTACGGCGCCTCGGCCACGAAGCCCGCCGAATCGGTCGGCACCATGATCGCGGAAATCTCCGGCCGGCCGTCGGGCCGCTCGCCGGTCCGCGCGGTCACGGTGACGACAGAGGTGAGGTCGGAACCGGAGTTGGTGATGAACTGCTTCGAGCCGTTGACCACCCACTCGTCCCCGTCGAGCACGGCCCGGGTCTTCGTCGCGCCCGCGTCGGAGCCGGACTCGGGCTCGGTCAGGCCGAAGCCGGCGAGCCGCTCGCCCGCGACCAGGTCCGGCAGCCACTGCTGCTTCTGCTCGTCGGTGCCGAACGTGAGGATCGGGTTGATGCCGAGCCCGACCGCCGCCTCCAGCGTGATACCCATCGACTGATCGACCCTGGAGATCTCCTCGATCGCGACGCAGAGGCTGGTGAAGTCGCCGCCCGAACCGCCGAACTCCTCCGGCGCTGTCAGCCCGAACAGCCCCAGCCGGCCCATCTTCCGGACCGTCTCGACCGGGAAGTAGTGCTTGCGATCCCACTCAGCGGCGTACGGCGCGATCTCGGCCTGGGCGAAGGCGCGGACGCTGTGACCGAACTCCCGGTGCTCCGGTGACAACTCGTACGACATGGCCATGCTCCAGACGAGTCGAATGATTGACGCTTACGTAAACGTAAAGCATGGTGGGGTGCATGCACAATATTCCGGTGGCCATGGATGCGGGCGCGGATACGGGCATGGATACGGGCATGGACACGGGCATGGATGCGAGCACCTGGTCGATTGCCGAGTTGGCCGCGGCGTACGACGTCACGCTGCGTACGATCCGGTTCTACGAGGACAAGGGCCTGCTGACGCCGGAGCGCCGCGGGACGGTCCGGGTCTATCACGCGCGCGACAAGGTCCGGTTGGGCCTGATCCTGCGCGGCAAGCGCCTCGGCTTCAGCCTCGAGGAGATCGCCACCATCGTCGACATGTACGACGCGGAGCCGGGCGAGGAAGGCCAACTCGTCTACCTGCTGAACCAGATCGGCAGCCGGCGGGCCGAACTCGAGCAGCGCCGCCGCGACATCGACGAGACCCTGGTCGAACTAGCCGAGGTCGAACGCCGCTGCCAGGCCGACCTGAAGGCACTGCGGAAAAGCTAGATCGCGCTCTCGTACGTGCAGCCGAACCCGAGGCCCACTTCGCCTCCGAGGACACCCACCCCCGTCCTCCACACCCCAGCCGCCTGACCAAGGCCCCCCACCCCGCCCCGCATCACCCGTCGTCGGTCCGTAGTTCCCCCGCGTGTCGCCATCCAACGGTCCCAAGTTGCCCGCGCCGGCGCCGGTGAACCCCAACTCGCCCTCGCCGGCGCCGGCCACGCATACACAACCTCCCCGGCAAACGCTTACCGGACCCGGAAGCCGGAGTTGCGTATGCGCTGGTGGCGGGCGGAGTCACGCCTCCCCGGATACGCGGCGGGTGGTCCGCCGGACGCGCAGGCAGGCAGACCTACAGCCCGGGTAGTGCAGCTGAGCCTGAACCCGGCCACTGTGCGCGGCGTACATGGGTGCACGGCCTGCCTGGCGATCCACCCGGCCACGTGGCCGACAAGCCC
>JAWWOY010000853.1:0-3851 GCA_033851195.1 Kribbellaceae bacterium
GAGTGGGCCGACAAGTTCAAGGCGAAGACCGGATCCCGGCCGTCATTCGCGCATGCAGCGAACTACTCGGCCGCGATGAACTACCTCGAAGCGGTCCAGGCTGCCGGCACCGACAACTCGGACGCGGTGGTGAAGAACCTGGAGGGCAAGGAGATCAACGACTTCTTCCTGCGCCACGGCAAGATCCGGGCCGAGGACCACAGCGTCATCCACGACGCCTACCTCGCCGAGGTGAAGCCGAAGAGCGAGGTCAAGGAGGACTACGACTACGAGAAGATCCTGACCACCATTCCTGCGGACAAGGCGTTCAAGCCTGTGTCCGAGAGCACTTGCAAGATGGGCTAGGAACGGATGAGCGATCTGCTTCAGCAAGCCTTCAACGGACTCGTCAACGGGAGCTTCTACGCGCTGCTGGCACTCGGGCTGGCGGTCATCTTCGGGATGCTCGGCGTGGTCAACTTCGCCCACGGCGCGTTCTACATGCTCGGCGCGTTCGGCGCGTTCATCCTGCTCAATGAGGCCGGCGTCAGCTTCTGGGTCGCGCTGGTGGTGGTGCCGCTCCTGCTCGGCGCGTTCGGGATGGTGCTGGAGCGATTGCTCGTACGCCGCCTCGCCGCGCTCGACCCGCTGTACAACTTCCTGCTGACCTTCGGCCTGACGCTGATCTTCCAGGACCTGCTCCGGATGAAGTACGGCGTCCAGCCGCAGCAGTATCCGCAACCGGCCGGGCTCCGCGGCACGGTGAACCTCGGCTTGTTCGACTTCCCGGCGTACCAGGTGTTCGTGCTCGTGTTCTCGGTGGTCGTCTCGCTGGGCGCCTGGCTGCTGCTGGCGCGGACCAGGATCGGGATGATCATCCGGGCGGCGACCGAGCGACCCGAAGTGACCCGGGCGATGGGCATCGACGTCGGGCGCTGGATCTCACCGGTGTTCGGGTTCGGCATCGCCCTGGCCGCGCTGTCCGGCGTACTCGCGGCGCCGATGCGGGCGGTCAGCCCGCTGATGGGTGCGGATCTGATCATTCTGGTATTCGCGGTCGTTGTGATCGGCGGACTCGGCTCGATCTTCGGCTCCGTGGCCGCCGGGTTCCTGATCGGCATGCTGCAGGCGCTCCTCAACGTGTACGTCCCCGGACTGGCGACGACGTCGGTGTTCATCCTGATGGCCGCCGTACTGCTTTGGCGGCCGGCTGGGCTGTTCGGCCGCGAGGAGGCTTCGGTATGACGCCACGCGTGATCCGCAAACTGGCGGCGATGCCGCGGCTGTGGCGACTGGCTGCGCTGGTTGGCGCGCTGGCAGTGGCTCTCGCGCTGCCCTGGTACGTCTACCCGCCGGTGGCGATGGACATCGTGGCCTGGGCGTTGTTCGCGGTTGCCCTTGACCTGCTGCTCGGCTTCACTGGCCTGCTGTCGTTCGGGCACGCGGCGTTCTGGGGCAGCGCGGCGTACACCGCAGGCACCATCGCGATCGAGACCGGCGCGCCCTTCCCGGTCGCCGTTCTCGGCGCGGCCGTTGTGGCCATGCTGCTGGCAGTGCCGATCGCGGTGCTCGCGGTACGACGTACTGGCATCTACTTCGCGATGGTGACGCTGGCGTTCGCGCAGATGGTGTACTACGTCGCGAACCAGTGGAGTGGGGTCACCGGTGGAGAGAACGGCCTGCAGGGCATTCCCAAGAACCTCTTCGGGTTGGATCTGTCGGACCCGTTCTACTTCTACTACGCCGCCCTGCCCATCGCGCTGATCGGACTGGCCATCGCCTGGCGGGTGGTGCACTCGCCGTTCGGCCGGGTGCTGGTCGCGATCCGGGAGAACCCGGCGCGGTCGCGGTCGCTGGGGTTTCCGGTCGACCGGTACAAGGTAATGATCTTCGTCATCTCCGCGGGGCTGTCCGGCCTCGCCGGCGGCCTGTATGCGATCAGCCACGGCTTCGCCTCGCTGCAGGAGGTGTACTGGACGACGTCCGGCAAGGTCGTGATCATGACGGTGCTCGGCGGTATCGGCACCCTGTGGGGCAGCGTGATCGGTGCCGGTCTGATCGTCCAACTGGAGGATTACCTGGCGACGTCTGGCATCAACATCGGCCCGGTGCAAATCAACGATCCCGGTCTCATCACGGGACTCATCTTCGTGGGCGTTGTACTGCTCTTCCGCCGGGGCGTCTGGGGAACGGTCGCGCATTTGGTCCGCAGCCGTCGTGGCCGCCCGGACCTGCCCGATACGGAACCGCACCTCAGCGGTACACCGACGAGCGCAGCCGACCACGAGCCGGCCGTAGCACCGAGGCCGTGAGCGATGGCCGCTCCCCCGCATCTCGACGCCGGCCGGATCTACCGGCTCGCGCCGTTCGACGAGGTGGTTACCGAGCTGCGGAACACCTTCGCGAGCGGGCCGACCGTCGTACCGCGGCAGTCTATTGCCCTCGGCAACGGCCACTTGCTGGTGATGCCCGCGGCGGTCGGCCGGTGTGCGGGGGTGAAGGTGGTCACCGTCCGGGCGAACGGCAGTCACCCTGCCGTCCAGGGGCTGTACGTGCTGTTCGGCGACGACGGTGCTGCCGTCGCGACCCTCGACGGCGCGGCGCTGACCGCGCGTCGTACGCCGGCTGTCTCGGCGCTGGCCACGGACGCGCTCGCGCGTGACGACGTACGGCGGTTGGCGGTGTTCGGGACTGGTCCGCAAGCCCGCGAGCATGTACGCGCGATGCGCTGGGTCCGGCCGTCTCTGGAGCAGGTCGAGATCGTGGGACGCGAACCGGCGGCCACCGAGCGATTCGTCGCTTTGCTTCGCGGCGAGGGCCACCCGGCGGTGGCGGCGAGGCCGGCGGAGGCGTCCAGCGCGGACGTCATCTGCACCTGTACGTCGAGTTCTGAGCCGGTGCTGATCGACGGTGCGGTAAAGCCCGGTACGCATATCAACGCAGTCGGGTCCTACCAGCCGGACCGGCGTGAGGTCGACGATCAACTGATGGGGCGGGCCCGGGTCGTCGTCGACGATTGTGAAGCTGCGCGGACCGAGTCCGGCGACGTGCTGCTCGCCGTCGCCGCCGGCACGATGTCGTGGGCAGACGTGACCGGCGACCTGGTTGCGCTGGCTCGCGGTTCGGTACGACGCGAGACGCGGGACGAGGTCACGGTCTTCGTGTCAGTCGGTCTTGCCGTGGAGGATCTCGTAGTGGCGACCTTGGCCGCTCGGAATGCCGGTCTTATCCCGGGCTGAGCCATCCTTCGCGATACTCCAGGCATCGGCATCGGCATCGGCATCGGCATCGGCATCGGCGCCGGTGTCGGCATCGGTGTCGGCATCGGTGTCGGCTCGCCCACGCCGATGCCTGGAGGGCGAGCTAGCTGGCGACGGTCAGCACAGCCCGGAGCGTCGCTTCCGTGTCCCTCGGATCGTCAAGGACCATGTCGGCGCCTGCGGCGACGAGGTCTTGGCACCCCGACCACAGGCCGCTTCCGGGAAGCTGCACCCCTATACGCCCGTACGCCCCATACACCGCTCTCGGCGACTTCCCGCCCCGACACGCCGCAATTCGCCTTCATACCGCTCCGACTCGCCGGTTTCTCGCCACTCCGTACGGCATGTTGAAACGGTAAGTGGGACTCATCGCGGGCATGTCGAGACGGGAAGTGGCACCCCGACCACAGGCGGCTTCCGCGGAACGCTTCCGCGGAATCGCGCGCCGCCGTGGCCGATGAACGGCGACACGCCGGGGAACCGGCCCCAGCAGCAGGCCTCCCGGCAAGGTCGTTGATCAACGGGTATAACTCAACGTCTTGCCGTCGAGCCCGGCCGGCCTCCGCCCGCCTGCCGACGGTGGGGTCCGTTGCCGGACCCAGGCCCCACCGC
>JAWWOY010000550.1:0-11112 GCA_033851195.1 Kribbellaceae bacterium
TCAGGTTGGTGGCACGCGCCACCGGGATCCGGGCAGCCGCCCCGGCCGACGTCTTCCACGCCGACGCGGTCATCGACGCGGTCCGCCGCTCCGGCACCAGTACGCCGTGGGCGCCGAAGGCCGCGGCAGACCTGGTGATGGCACCCAGGTTGCGTGGATCCGTCACCCCGTCGAGTGCCACGATCAGCGGCACCTCGTCAGCGGCGTACGCGCGGTTCAGCAGATCGTCCGGATGTGCGTACTCGTACGGCGGGATCTGCACCGCGAGGCCCTGGTGGGCGCCGTGGCTGGTGAGCCGGTCCAGTTCGATCCGGGGCACCTCGAGCAGGGAGATGCCGTGCTCGACGGCAATCAGCAGCGCCTCGCGTAGCCGGGCGTCCCGCTCGGTACCTTCGGCCACATAGATCGCGTTGACCGGCACACCGGCCCGCAATGCTTCGACCACCGGGTTGCGGCCGTACACCCACTCGACCGTGGACTCGGTCGAGTCCTTGCGGTCCGGGCGACGCGTGTGCTCCTTGGCGCGCTCCTTCGCCTTCGCCCGCCGGTGTGCGGGGTGCTTCGTGCGGTCCTCCGCCTTCGGGGTCGGGCCTCTGCCCTCGAGACCGCGGCGGACCCGGCCACCGGATCCGGCGGTCGGGTTGCCCTTCGGCTTCTTGCGGATCGCGCCCTTGCGCTGGCTACTGCCTGGCACTTCAGTTTCCTTCGGTTGATTGGTGCGCGGCGACGGTCCAGCGGGCACCTTGTGGGGTGTCCTCGACGACGACGCCGAGCGCCTTGAGCCGGTCGCGGATCTCGTCCGACGCGGCATAGTCCTTGCGTCCCCGGGCTGCCTGGCGCTGGTCCAGCAGCGCCTTGACCAGGCCGTCCACTACCTCGGTCAGTTCCTTGGTCCCCCCGGCGCGGGACACCCAGGGCTCGGCCAGCGGGTCCAGGCCGAGCACGCCGAGCATCGCCCGGACGCTGGCCAGGTTCTCCCGCAGCGCGGGCGACTCCCCGTCCGCGACCAACTTGTTGCCGTCGCGAACGGTGTTGTGCAGTACGGCGATCGCCGTCGGCGTGCCGAGGTCGTCGTCCATCGCGTCGACGAAGCTCTGCGGCAGCTCCGCGGCCGGCTCGACCGGACCGGTCACCTCGGTGGCACGGGCCAGGTACCCCTCGATCCGCTGGAAGCTGGTCGCGGACTCCTCGAGCGCGCCGAAGGAGAACTCGACGACCGAACGGTAGTGCGAGCTGACCAGGTAGTAGCGCAGCTCGATCGGCCGGACCCGGCGGACCACGTTGCGCACGATCGCGCCGTTGCCGAGCGACTTCGACATCTTCTCGCCGGCCGCGGTGACGAGCGCGTTGTGCATCCAGAAGCGGGCGAACTTCTGCCCCACCGCGGTCGACTGGGCCAACTCGTTCTCGTGGTGCGGGAAGCGCAGGTCCAGGCCGCCGCCGTGGATGTCGAACTCGGTGCCGAGGTACTTGCCGGCCATCGCCGAGCACTCCAGGTGCCAGCCCGGCCGGCCGCGACCCCAGGGCGCGGGCCAGGACGCGGTCAACGGCACGCTGTCGACGTGGCCCTTCCAGAGCGCGAAGTCACGCGGGTCCCGCTTGCCGCGCGGATCGGCGTCCGCCGCGGCCTCCATGTCCTCGATCCGCTGGTTCGACAGTTCGCCGTACCGCGGCCAGGACTTCACGTCGAAGTAGACGTCGCCCGAGCCGTCGGGTGCGACGTACGCGTGCCCGCGCTCGATCAGCTCCCCGATCATCTCCAGCATCTCGGGGATGTGGCCGGTGGCGCGCGGCTCGTACGTCGGCGGGCGGCAGCCGAGCACGTCGTAGGCCCAGTGCAACTCGCGCTCGAACTCGTAGGCGTGCGCCCACCACGGGATCCCGCGCTCGGCGGACTTGGCGAGGATCTTGTCCTCGATGTCGGTCACGTTCGCGATCACGGTGACCTCGAAGCCGGACCGCTCCAGCCAGCGGCGCAGTACGTCGAACACGACCTCCTTGTAGATGTGCCCGACGTGCGGGGCACCCTGCACCGTCAGCCCACAGTGGTAGATCCCGACCTTGCCCGGCTGGACCGGTTCGAAATCCCTCACTGCTGCTGTTGCGGTGTCGTACAAGCGAAGTGTCACCGACTAAGGGTAACGGTGCCGGGGGACCGGTCTTGACAATTCTCCACTGAGCGGGACCGAAAATGGCACGCCGAGAGACTACGGTGCTGTCCGATCCGCCCCTTATGGTGCTGCGCAGGAGGAACCTTGTCGAATCAGCAAACGTACGGCGGCTTCCCGCCGCCGCAGCCGCCTTTCCAGGGCCAGCCCCAGCAGTTCGGCCCGCCGTACGGGGGTCAGCAGCCCTATGGCGGCCAGCAGTTCGGGCCGCCGCCGGGTGGGCAGCCGCCGGGTTTCGGCTGGGGACCGCAGTACCAGCCCGGCCCAGGCGGATTCCAGCAGCCGCCCAAGAAGAAGAGCAAGGCCGGCTGGATCGCCGTGCCGATCGTCCTCAGCTTCGCAGCAGTGATCGGGCTCTGGACGATCGGCATGATCAACAAGCACAACAAGCAGAACGACTACTACGTCACGCAGCCGACATCCACGGCAAGCACCGACAGCCCCGGCTCGCATGACACCTCGACCCAGGCTCCGACCAAGGCTCCGACCGCCAAGGCCACCGCGCCGGAGCCGACCAAGACGACACAGCCGCCACGCGAGGCGACTCCGTACGAGCTGGTCAGCCGGAACACCCTGTACGCCACTGGCCTGCAGCGGACGGTGAACTGCCGGGAGTCGAAAGCCCGCGCGACCAACTACGCGGCCACCCGGGCGTACTACACCCAGGTCAAGGCCTGCCTCGATCGCGCCTGGCCGAGGCAGATCGGGCTCGCCAAGGACCAGTTCCGGGCTCCACACCTGATCGCGATGACCGGGCCGACGCAGACCCCGTGCAGCGGAGGCGCCCCGAGCTCGTTCTACTGCTCGATGAACGACACCATTTATATGGACACGGTCGGCGACATGAAGATCTACCAGCAGTACCTGACCTACTCGAACCCGAGCCGGACCGAGGCGATGGCCTGGCTCCGGATGGAAATTGCGGACACCGTCGCCCACGAGTACGGCCATCATGTCCAGAACCTCAGCGGCATCCTGGCCGCATCCTGGAAGCTGCAGTACGAGAAGTCGGGTGACGCCGCCCTGGAGGAGAACCGCCGGCGGGAGATCCAGGCCACCTGCTTCGGGAACGTCTTCCTGGGCGCGAACAAATCCAGCTACCCGATCGGCGGAGTCCTCAAGGCACAGCTGTCCTATCTGCACTCGCACCAGGGCGACGAGTACGGGCCCCAACCCGATCACGGCAGCCGGGAGATCATCCCTTACTGGGCCAACCGCGGCTACAACAGCCGCAACCCCGGTGCCTGCAACACGTTCACCGCGGCGTCGAAACTGGTCCGCTGACGCCGTTGGAAAATACTGACATTAAAACTGTGTTTCGAGGTTAATTCTTACCGCAGCCGGGTATGACCTTCGCGAGCGCTCTGTCCGCCCCCATCGCTCTGTGGAGGTTCCTCGTGAAATCCCTCGTCACGGGTGCCGTCGCCCTGGGTCTTTTGCTGACCCCGATCGCCGGTCCCACCCTCGCCACCGCGCAGCAAACAGCCCCCCATCAACCGACGGCCGAGGCCCGCAAGCACGGCATCGCCAAGGCCGGCGACGCGTACCTCGGCTGGAGCCAGCCGAGGACCGCAGTCCAGGTCACCACCGCCCCCGACACCTTCGCTCCCGCTGCCACCGTCGAAGGCATCGACGTCTCCAGCCACCAGGGCAACGTGAACTGGGCCACCTACTGGAGTCAGGGCAAGCGGTTCGCCTACGTGAAGGCGACCGAAGGCAACTACTACTCCAACCCGTACTTCGGCCAGCAGTACAACGGTTCCTACAGCGTCGGCATGATCCGCGGCGCCTACCACTTCGCCACCCCGAACGACTCCAGTGGCGCCAACCAGGCGAACTACTTCGTCGACCGCGGCGGCGCGTGGTCGCGAGACGGCAGGACCCTGCCGGGCGCGCTTGACATCGAGTACAACCCGTACGGCGCCACCTGCTACGGGCTGAGCCAGGCGTCGATGGTCAGCTGGATCCGGGACTTCCTCACCACCTACAAGTCCCGCACCGGCCGCGACGCCCCGATCTACACCAACCTCAACTGGTGGAGCACGTGCACCGGGAACAGCACCGCCTTCAACCAGACGAACCCGCTCTGGGTCGCCAAGTACGCGTCCACTCCGGGCACGCTGCCCGGCGGCTGGGGCTTCCACACGTTCTGGCAGTGGAGCTCGAGCCCGGTCGACCAGGACCGGTTCAACGGTGACCAGACCCGGTTGGTTGCCCTAGCCAACGGCTGACGCCTGCCAGGCATGACCTGCCCGGACTGCCGGGCAGGTCAGACCTGCGTCGGCGAGGTGACCTTCTTGGCCTGTCTCGCTCGGAAAGTTAATTACATATTTCGGACGGCAATCGACACGCTCTTACAGCGCCTTTTTACCGACGCTCAGGTCTATCGTCGAAAAGTATGAATCCCGCCCGTTTCCTTGCCGCCCTGCTCGCTGGTGTGGTCGCGCTGAGCTCGCTCACCGCACCGAGCGAGGCCGCCAGATCACAGCAGCGTGACATCACCTACAGCGGCTGGACCTCGGCTGCCGACTTCAGTGCCGGCACGCGCGACGGCACCACCGTCACCGACGACACCCTCACCTTCGGTACGTCCGCCGGAACCAGCACGTACGTCGACCCGTTCGGCGACGGCTCGGCCAAGAGCTACGAGCACGTCAGCTGGACCTCACCCGGGGTCAGGCCCGGCTTCGGCCTGACGGAGCTGGTCGCCTCCTGGGACGCCAGCACGCCGGCCGGGACCTGGATCGAGGTCGCGATGTCGGGCCGCTCCGATCTGGGCACCACCACCAAGTGGTACGTGATGGGCCGATGGAACAACGGCGACGACACCGCCGCAGGAGACATCCACCGCACCTCGGTACCGAACCAGGCAGATGCCACCGGCAACGTTGCGGTCGACACCTTCGTGGCGGGTAGTGGCCGCTCCCTCAACCGCTGGCGGCTGAAGGTGACGCTCTACCGCCTCGCCGGTACGACGCAAGCGCCGGTGGTGCGCTCGGTCGGAGCAATGGCGTCGCGGTTACCCACCGACAAAAAGGTGCCGGTGAGCCCGTCAGGAGGTGCCTGGGGGCAGGTCCTAGACGTACCGACGTACTCGCAGGAGACGCACATCGGGCAGTACCCACAGTGGGACGGCGGCGGCGAGGCGTGGTGCTCGGCGACCTCGACGGCGATGGTGCTGGACTACTACGGGGCCGGCCCGACTGCCGCGGAGACGGCCTGGGTGGATCCGGCTTATTCCGATCCGCAGGTCGACCATTCGGCTCGCTCGGTCTTCGACTACGACTACGACGGCGCGGGCAACTGGCCCTTCAACACCGCCTACGCCGGTACCCGTGGTCTGGACTCCTTCGTCACTCGGCTGAGATCCCTCACCGAGGCCGAGCGGTTCATCAAGGCTGGCATCCCGCTGGTCGCGTCGCTGTCCTTCAGCAAGAACGAACTGCCCGGCGCCGGCTACGGCACCAACGGCCACCTGATGGTGATCGTCGGTTTCACCGGCACCGGCGACGTGGTGGTCAACGACCCGGCCTCACACCTGATCAAGAGCAACGATGAGGTCCGCACGGTCTATGACCGCCAAGCCTTCGAGAACGCCTGGATCCCCCACAGCGGCGGCCTGGTCTACGTCATCCATCCCACCAGCAAGCACCTTCCTCCGAACCTCGGCCAGCGCAACTGGTAGCCCGAACCACCTTCGCCAGGGATTGATTGCCAGGCCGGCGTGAATTACCTGGTGAAGAGTGCGCCTGTCAGGTTGGTGGTGAGGTTGCGCAGGGAGTCGGGCAGGTATTGGAGATGCCAGCCACGGGGCCCTCGATACCAGTGGAAGCCTTCGTCCTCGTCGTCGTCGACGTCGGTTGCCACCAAGGCGTCGATCCAACGCTCGGAGCCGCCTAACACCACGGCGTAGGGAAGGGCTCGGGAGCAGAGCTCGGCGTGCTGGTCGATCGGCAGTTCGCTGACGTCCATCTCGAGCAGTTCGCCACGGATCGCGGCGACCTGTCCTAGGACGCGGCCGGCTGCGGGGGCCTTGGCAGGCATGTGCCGGCCGATGATCAGCAGGCTCACGCCGACGGCGATCACGGCGAGGCCCAGCAGGCCCCAGGTGGAGAGCAGCGCCAGCAGCGCCGTGAGAACCACGCCGAGCACGGTGACGCCGATGCCGAGGGTGGCCCACAGGGATCGGGTCCGGTCCGGGCGCTCGGAGAACCAGCCGCGCTTCACGACACCGTCGTACAGGGCGTCCTGGACCTGGCCGAGGCTGGCCCGGACCTGCTTGCCCAGTTCGGAGACCAGGACCGTGTCGGAGTCGCCGAACATGGCGCGGATCAACACGTTCTCGTACCGCTGGAGTTCCTCGGACGGGGCGTTGGCGACCCGCTTCAGCTCCCAGTTCGGCCGGGAGTACTCCGAATCGTGCTCCAGCTCGGTGATCACCAGGTGGCCGCGGACGGCCAGGTCGATGATCGTCGCACTCACGTCGACCGGGTCGATCCGCTCGTCGATCAAGGTGCCGACCTCGCCGGGACGCAGGTTCGACGGCGGAGTGAAATCGATCCTGGTGTCCTGGCCGAGGCTGAACAACGAGGCCGGTACGACGCGGCGCGGGTCGACCTGGTCACGACCGCGGGTCCGGTAGAGCAGGAGCAGCGCCATGGCGCCGAGCAGCAACACAGCAAGCGAGGTAATCAGCTGCGCGGTGTCGGTGGAGAAGGCGCGGCGCATCGTGTGGCGGTACTCGATGATGGCGTTCGCCGCGACCTGGCCCTTGGGGTAGCCGACCGTCATCCGGACCGTGTTGCCCGGCGGCAGAGCCTGCTGCCTGAAGGTCGGCCCGGCGGTCTCGCCGATCTGGGCCAGGGTGCAGGGGGTGTTGCTGTCGATCGCGCCTGCGGTGCAACTGACGTGCGAGACCTCGGGGGTGCTGAAGGTGATGTTCGCGTCCTGCACCGTCAGGCCCAGCCCGTGCAGCGGGGAGAACTGTGTCTCGGTGCCGTTCAGGGCATCGGCGGTCGCACCGCGGACGGTGTAGGTGAAGTCGAGCTGCGCGACCCCGTCGACATTGGCGACCGCGACGGAGGTGACGTCGCCGTCGTCGCTCAGCTCGGCCTTCTTGCTGGCGCCGCCGGCCTTGACCTGGAGGTCCTCGATCTTCTGGACGTGGTCGACGTCGTCGGCCAGGTGCTCACGGGTGACGATGTGCCGGGTAAAGGTGCCGGTGACGTTGCTCAGCTTCCACGATTCGGACACCTTCAGCACGCCATCGCGCTCGACCCTGATCTCGCTGTCGTAGTTCATGACGACCGGATCGGCCTGGCCGGTAGCGCCGGCCTGAACACCGGAGAGAGCCAGGAAACCGAGAGCGCACAGGGAGACCCCGAGCAGACGTAGACGCATCGCCTAATCACACCGTATCGAGGGTTCAGAGGGGAAATCGGTTCCGGTGTCCACACTGCGGCTCGGAACCCCTGCCGGTAGCACCCGGGCGGCGGACCGGCAGGTCATGCAGACGGCACGATACCTCCCACCCGGGTTCGTTGCCCGCTCGCCGCAATCCGATCTCGCCGGCCCGGCTGACCGCTGGCTGAAACCCTGGTGAGTGAATGGTGAGTGCAACATCCAGCTGCGGGCCTGTCTGAGCCGGGCGTGGCCGACCGAGCTGAACCTGACCGAGGACACCGGCAACTACAACCGCTACCCGGAGGCCTACAACAAGGTCTTTGCGCGGATGTGGATGCTGCACCAGGTGGCGCACGAGTTCGGCCACCACATCCAGAACCTGACCGGGATCCTGACCGCCAACCACGACATGCGGTACAACGCCCCGAACAACGCCGCCGAACTGGAGATGACGCGGCGGCTGGAGCTGCAGGCGTCCTGCTTCTCGGACATCTTCATCGGAGCGAGCAAGAACACGTACCCGATCAAGGGCCAGTCGTACACCCAGTGGGACTGGCTGATCGGCCACACGACCGACTTCAGGCACGACCACGGCAACGCCAAGAACCATCGATACTGGGCCACGCGCGGCTACCAGACCCGCAACCTGGCCAGCTGCAACACCTTCACGGCGCCATCGGGCCGGGTGAGCTGATAATGCGCCGCACTTATGTGCAGACGTGGGGCGGTCCGGGTAGTTAACCTAATCCTCCGGATCACGCCGAACGTGTCCCGGGGGGATGAGGATCAACAGTGTCGAACAACGAGTGGAGCGAGCCGCCCGGGCCGCCGCATCCGCCGCCGCGGCCCGTACCCGACGGGTCGCTAGTGTTTTACGGCCCCCACCGGCGGCCCGGCACCGGCGGTCGACAACCCGAAGCAGCGCCCGCCGCCCGTGAACTCGAGTACGTCGCGCCGCCCCACGGTGCCCGGGCCAGCCATCAGCATTGGCCGCGCGCGGCTTCAATTCGCGCAACAGCGCTTCCTGCAACACGTTCACGGCTTCGGCCAGCAAGGTCTCGCGAGGAGTATCGATGTCGGACAACTGGAATCCACCCCCAGGGCGGAGCCCGCACGAGCCGGAGCCGGAGGGCGAGCAGCCCGACGACAAACCCGTCTCGGGACCGCCTCCCCGGGATGGCCAGTCGCCCCTATGGTGGACGAATTCACCGCCTGCGCAACCGGAGTACCTGACGCCGGGCGAACCGGGTCAGGACCACCCGTCCGGCCCAACCAGGCCCGGGGCCTACCCGCCCGCCGGAGCCCACCAAGGCCCAGCTCAAGGCGGACCTGCTCAAGCTAGACCAGCCCAGGGTGGACCCGGTCAAGCTAGACCAGCCCAGGGTGGACCTGGTCAAGGTGGACCTGGTCAAGGTGGACCTGTGCAGGGCAGGCCTCCGCAGAGTGGACCCGGACCGCAGTATCCCGGGCCGCCGCAGGGCCCGCCCGCGCAGGGCAACCCCTGGTCGTCGGCATCCCCCGCGCCGTTCCCGCCGTACCAGCAGGCCGGCCAACCGCCGTACCAGGGTCCGCCGCCAGGACCGCAGCCCGCCTGGCAGTACCCACCGATCCCGATCCCGCAGCCGCCGGGCTCGGGCCGTCGACGCAAGCCGCGCCGGACGTCGAAGGGGCTGCTGATCCTGCTCGTCGTACTGGCCGTGCTGGTGGTCGGCTCCGGCGTCACCTACGCGTTGTACTCCGGCGGCGGCAACCCCACCCCGGTGGCGGTCAACACGCCGTCGGTGACCCCGTCGGAAACTCCTTCGGAGACACTGACACCGACACCGCCTCCCAAGCCGAAGCCGAAGCCCACCCCCAAGCCGAAGCCCAAGCCGCGGACGCCCACGGCGTACGAGCTGGTGGCGAAGAACAGGATCTACCGCAGCGGTGCCGTGCAGGCGTCCCGCTGCTCAGAGCCGCCGTACCGGCCGACGACGTTCGCTGCGACGAAGGCCTACTACAACCGGATGCTGCCCTGCCTGAACCGGTCTTGGTGGCTCAGCATGAAGAGGGTCGGCATCACCTTCCGAGCGCCGCACGTGATCGTCTACGGCGGCAACATCAAGACGCCGTGCGGTATCGAGCGCGGCACCCGCGGGTTCTACTGCGGTGGCAACGAGACGATCTACATGCCGTTCGCGGTGGACTACAAGAACTACAAGATCAACCCGATGTACACCCGGGCGTGGATGCTGAACACGTTCGCGCACGAGTACGGGCACCACGTGCAGCAGGTGAGCGGCATCTTCGGTGCTTCCTTCGCCCGGCAGGCCACCATGGCTGACCCAAACCTCCGGCTGCAGGAGAGCCGCCGGCGCGAGCTGCAGGCGTCCTGCCTCGGGTCGGCCTACTTGAGTGCCGACGCGGCCTTCATCCCGATGCGGGGTCAGCTGCTGAGCAGCTGGCAGTTCGCGGTCGCCAACGCGGGTGACGAGTTCGCCCCGAACAAGGTCCGCGACCACGGAGCGAAGGCCAACCACAACCTCTGGTCGACCCGCGGCTACGCCAGCAGGAACCCCAACCTCTGCAACACCTGGGTGTCCCCCGCCAAGTACGTCAGCTAGTGGCCCTCCCGGCACACTAGTCGTTCCTCGATCGTTCGTCGGAAACTCACGGACCTGTGGACAGCGGTTGTTCCGACCGCGGCGCCGATCAGCGCCTGTCCACAGGTCCGTACCTGTCTGACTCTCGCCTACCCGAACCAGTGCCGAGCGCGCTGGGTGACCGAGGCCGAAGACGCGCCGAGTCAGTCGGCGAGGAGACGGCGGGTGGTGAGGGAGCCGCCGAACGCCGCGACGAAGTTCGACAAGGATTCGCCGATGTCGGAGAGGTGCCAGTTCTCCGGGCCGGAGTACCAGCCGATGCCGGCATCCGGGTCGTCGTCATCATCGGTGGCCGCGATCTCCAGCGCCCATTTCTCCGTCAGCCCCAGTACGGCGGCATACGGCAGGCAGCGCGACGCGAACTCCAGCCGGTGGCTCTGCGGCAGATCCGCCGAAGTCTCCTCGGCGAGGTAACGCTGGAGCCCGGCGACCCGGCCCAGTACGGCGGCACCGCGGGCGGTCCGGGCAGGTGCGACCTGGCCGGCCAGCGCCAGCGCCCCTCCGGCGAGCATCACCGCGAACCCGACCAGCCCGAACTTGGTGACGATGGCAAGCACCACCGTCAGCACGACACCGGCTCCGACCAGCACCAGGCCGGCCGTGGTCCAACGGTTCCGGACCGCGTCCGGGCGGCTGGCGAACCAACCCTGCGTGACGACGTCGGCGTACAGGTGCTCGCGGACCAGGCGGAGGCGCGGCCGCAGCGCGGGACCGAGGGCGGAGACGGTGACCGTCTCGCCGTCGGCGAAGACCGCGTCCAGCAGGGCCTTCTCGTACGGCAGCAGCTCGGGGCCGCCCTCGTTCAGCTGCTGCAGTTGCCAGTCGAGCCGGCCGAACTGGCTCTCGCGGGGCAGCTCGACTATTGTCAGATAGTTGCGCACGGCTAGATCCAGCAAGGT
>JAWWOY010000886.1:0-3164 GCA_033851195.1 Kribbellaceae bacterium
GGCTTCAACACGTTCTTATCATTCGCCAAGGCCGCTCGCGCGCGCAACCTCATCGCTATGGAATGGGACGAGGACACCGGCGACTATCTCCTGCACCTTCCCTGATGACGAGCCTCCGAAGCAACAATCGATGCTCTACCAGAGGATGCTTTGTCGACCTTCGCGGTGGCATCCTAAACACCGCAGCGGCAAATCGGCGACGGCCCGGATCCGGCCCCAGCGCCCTGCATCACCGCTGGCTCAGCCTGCCCACTAACGCGGCGGCCGCGGCCCCCTGCACGCTCAGCCTTTGCCGCTCCCGGCCAGACGCGCCATTGATCGCATCAACAGCCGAGGATCGTCCACGACCAGCGGCCCGACGACCTCGCCACCCGCCCCTGTCGGGTTCCATAAATCGGCCTAGGCCAGGCGCCGCAGTGCACCGCACGAACAGCACCGCCAAGTAGGGACTCCGGTCCTGACCGGTGTGAACGATCAGGATTGGGTGAGGCAGCGGCAGTGTCGGCGGCTGCGAGGAAGCAGATCGCGGTTGCTCGGCTTGTGCAGCCAGGCCGGCCTCGACGGGCAACGTCTCGCGGACTGATCGCGGGTTCCCGACGGCGGGACCATCTGATTACTTGACGATCTCCAGGACCGCCATCATGCCCAAGTCCTCGTGGTTGAGGATGTGGCAGTGCAGGACGGTCTTACCGGTGTAGTCGGTGAAGGCCATCCGGATGACGATCTGTCCTTCAGCGGGAACGCTCGCGGTGTCCTGCCAGCCGTGGCCGTCGTGCGGCCGGCCGTTGATGCTCATCAGCTGGAAATCGTTGACGTGGACGTGGAAGGAGTGTTCCTCATTGCTGTCGTTGCGGACGGTCCACTCCTCGACGGTGTTCAGCTTGGATTGGATGTCCACCCGGTTCGGGTCGAACTGCTTCCCGTTGATGTAGTACCGGTCAGGGTTGTCTGTCTCGGAGAACACGACGGTGCGCCGCGCGGCGACCGTAGCGCGGCTCAGGTCCTCTGTCGGCGCAAAGGTGGTGGGCAGCGCCACCGGCCGTGTCGGTGGCCCATCGGAGACCACGGTGGCCAGGGTCGCCTGCGGGAACTGGTTGCCGGCAGGGCCGGTGCTGTACGGCAGTGTCTGCAGTTGGGTGCTGCCGGGCGGGCCGCCGCGT
The DNA here is from genome assembly GCA_033851195.1 of Kribbellaceae bacterium. Lineage (GTDB taxonomy): Bacteria > Actinomycetota > Actinomycetes > Propionibacteriales > Kribbellaceae > Kribbella. The sequence continues at coordinate 1,161 of JAWWOY010000886.1, forward strand.
ACGAGCACGTCGAACCGGGCGCCGGCCGCGAGGAGGAGTGAGTCCGCCGCCCAGATCCGGTTGACGGGGTTGGCGTCGTGGGCGATGACCTGGAACTGCTGTCCCTGCAGATGGACGTTGTAGTAGATGTTGGCGCTGATGTTGGCCAGCCGCCACAGTTGGACCTCGCCTGGCCGGATCGTGATGGTCGGGTTCAGCTGGCCGTTCACCGTGCGGTTGGTGGCTGCGCTGATGTGCAGATCCTTGGTCTTGACCGCGTCGCCCTCCACCTGGAAGTCCTTGAGTGCGATGACGTGCTCGGTGATGTCACGCAGGTCCGGCGGTAGATACTGGTTCAGCCCGTCGACGATGATCACACCCGACATCCCTCCGGCTACCTGGGGTGCGGATACCGGGTGCGCGTGTGAGTGGTACCAGTAGGTGCCGGGCGCGAGATTGTCCGGGAATTGGTAGGAGTAGTGGAACGTCTGGCCGGGGTGGATGTGGATGAAGACGTTGTCGGCATTGCCGCTCGGTGACACGTGCAGCCCGTGCACGTGCAGGTTGGTGTACTCCTTGTCCAGCCGGTTCTCCCACGCCAGCTCCAGCCTGTCTCCCGGCCGGATCCGGAGCGTGGGTGGCATGTAGTGGCCGTTGTAGGTGAAGGCCCACAGCTTGCGGCCGGCCACGTCCACCTGCTCCCTGGCCACGACGATCTGCGCCCGCAGGAGCCCGTTGTGGCTCACCAGCTCCTGTGGGTCCTGCAGCGGAGATCCCTCTTGCGCGGATGCTGACGGCAACGGGTCACCGGCGCAGCCGGTCACCACGGTGGCGATGGCAAAGATCATGGCGGCGGCCAGGTAGGTCAGCTTGAGTCGAGAACGCATCACGTCTCCAGATGTGGATGCGGGAGCCATCGGTCCTGGTAGTTGGATGACGCGCCGGCACAACTTGGCAGTCTGGCCGAACCAGTGCGGTTGGCTGTGGTCACTGTCATGCCTGTGGCGGCCCGACCACCGGCTGTCGAAAAGGTTCATCTCGGCCACCTTCCCTTTCTCGTTACCCTCCCCGCCGTGGCGGGTTTCCATGGGCGTCTGGGGCGAGCGGTGGTGTGTTAGCCATCCATCGGCGTTTCACCCATCCACGAGGCTTGCGCCGATTAGGTGTCCCCAGATGCGCAATTGCGCCGGCTCGATTTCGGCTGGGCGAATTGGATTAAGGCAGAGCCGTATCCGATCGACGCGCGCCGGTCGCGGTGCGCGGCCATCGGGTGGATGGCCCGTGGCCTAGCGGTGGCGGCATCGGCCCCGCGAGCTCTTCGTCGGCGGCGTGGGTGCCACAGCGCCCGCGCCCGGGCGAACGTGGCGGTTCAATGCTCACCGCCGCTGAAACGGCCCGCCACGCCCGCGGCACCGCCGCGAACCGGCGCCGCACGCCGTCCAGGAGAGCGGCCGGCGGCGAGCCGCAGCAGCGACGAGGCGGGGGCCGTCCGGGACGGGATCCGCCCGTGCGCGCGCTCTCGTGGCGCCAAGGCTGCCGACCTCCGGTGGTGTACGTGTCACGGTGGCCGATCTGTTCTGCAGGTCAAGTCCCCGGGCGTTGGGCGGTTCAACCCCCACGTCGTCGCCCCCGCCCAGGGCATCAGGTGACAGAAAGCAGGACACCTGACACCGAGCGGCCGACCCACGACGAGCACGGCCAGCGGGTGTACGACACGAAGGCCGGCGTGAGCTTGGCCCCTGACGCCGGACATGATGTTCCCCCGGCTCGGCGGACTCGGGTTACTGGATGATCACTGATCCCCAGTAGTCCGGAGGACACCCCGATATGCCCAAGCGGTACCCACCAGAGTTCCGGCGCAAGGTCCTCGACCTCGTCACGGCCGGCCGTCGTGTCGCGCGGGTCGCCGCCGATCTCGACATCAGCCAGCAGTGCATCTACTCCTGGCGCCGCCAGCAGATGATCGACCTCGGGCAGATACCGGGGACGACCACGACCGACAACGCCGAGCTGGTCGCGGGTCGG
>JAWWOY010000892.1:0-4774 GCA_033851195.1 Kribbellaceae bacterium
GTGCTCGCGGCGACCGCGCTGTTCGGTTCGTACACGGACTCGATCTACGCGGTGCTGAACGACGCCGGCGACGCCGCGTTCAACATGGACGCGCTCGTCTTCGACCCGTCCACGCTGGTCGGCCTGATCATCGGTGCGGCCGTCGTCTTCATGTTCTCCGGACTGCTGATCAACGCCGTCGGCCGCGCCGCCGGTGCGGTCGTCTACGAGGTTCGTCGCCAGTTCCGCGACATCCCCGGCATCATGGAGGGGACCGGCAAGCCGGACTACGGCAAGGTCGTCGACATCTGCACCCGCGACTCGCTGCGTGAGCTGGCCACTCCTGGTCTGCTCGCGATCGCGGCCCCGATCGCCGTCGGCTTCGGGCTCGGTGCCTCGGCACTGGCCGGATACCTGGCCGGCGCGATCGCCAGCGGCACGCTGATGGCGGTCTTCCTGGCCAACTCCGGTGGTGCGTGGGACAACGCGAAGAAGCTGGTCGAGGACGGCCACCACGGTGGCAAGGGTTCGCCGGCGCACGAGGCCACCATCATCGGTGACACCGTCGGTGACCCGTTCAAGGACACCGCCGGTCCGGCCATCAACCCGCTGATCAAGGTGATGAACCTGGTCTCGGTGCTGATCGCTCCGGCCGTCGTCGGCATGTCGTCGATCGGCCAGAACACGAACACCCCGCTGCGCCTCATCATCGCGCTGGTGGCCCTGGTCATCATCGCGGCGGCCGTAGTCGTCTCCAAGCGCCGGGAATCGGTCATCTCCGACACCCCGGCCGAGGTGACCGCCACCGCCTGAGTCGAGCGACCGAAGGGCCCGCCGGAGAGTGTTCCGGCGGGCCCTTCGGCGTACCGGCTGCCGACTTTGGTCTGATGACTCCCGCGCTGGGCTGAGGCATTGTCGGGGGTGAGTCAGGGGGTTAACCGATGGCGACCCCCACCGGCGGAGCGGCAGAATCCACCCAGAGGTGGACACGCCGGATCCGTCCGGGGTCCGATGCGATGACCCGCAAGGCGCTCAATACTGATGACGACCGCCCGCCCGACGATTCACTGGCGCGCCACCGAACGAGGAGTTACCGATGATCGAGGCAAGAGGCCTCACCAAGCGATACGGCGCGACCGTTGCCGTTGACAACCTGTCGTTCGACGTCAAACCCGGCAAGGTGACCGGCTTCCTGGGCCCGAACGGAGCCGGCAAGTCGACCACGATGCGGATGATCCTCGGGCTGGACACACCGACCGGTGGTGACGTCCGGATCGACGGCCAGCACTACCGTGACCTGCAGAAGCCACTGACCAAGGTCGGCGCCCTGCTGGACGCCAAGTGGGTGCACCCGAACCGCTCGGCCCGGGCCCACCTGGCCTGGATGGCCGCGTCCAACAAGCTGCCCAAGACCAGCGTCGACAAGGTGCTGGAGATGGTCGGCCTGACCTCGGTCGCGAACAAGCGGGCGGGCGCCTACTCGCTCGGCATGTCGCAGCGGCTCGGCATCGCCGGGGCGCTGCTCGGTGACCCGGAGATCCTGCTCTTCGACGAGCCGGTGAACGGCCTGGACCCCGAGGGCATCGTCTGGATCCGGACCTTCATGCACCGGCTGGCCGACGAGGGCAGGACCGTGCTGGTCTCCAGCCACCTGCTGTCGGAGATGGCACTGACGGCCGAGGAACTGATCGTGATCGGCCGCGGCAAGCTGATCTCCCAGTGCACTACCACCGAGTTCGTCGACCGCGCGAGCGGTACGACGGTGAAGGTGCGCAGTCCGCAACTGGACCAACTGCAGGGCGTGCTGCAGCAGCAGCAACTGGTGACGCGGGTCGAGGACATCGATGAGCAGGGCAAGGTGCTGTTCGTCGAGGGCGAGGTGACCACCGACCAGGTCGGTGAGGCCGCCGCTGCCCATGGCGTCGTGCTACACGAGCTGACCCTGCAGCGTGGCTCGCTGGAGCAGGCCTTCATGCAGATGACAGGTGATTCGGTGGAGTACCACGCGCACGACGAGATCACCGCGGTCACCGACGTGAACGCGGTACCGCCGGTCTCCGGCGCCGAGGTGGCCGCGGGGCCGAAGGGGGACAACTGACATGTCAGTGATCGCAGTCGAGCGGATCAAGCTCTTCTCCACCCGCTCGCCGTGGTGGTGCATGATTGTGGCCGCCGTGCTGAGCATTGGCCTGGCCTCGCTCTTCACCGGGTTCATCAAGCCCGACGAGGAGCAGCAGGCGACCACCTTCATCACCCAGGGCGGAGCGCAGCTCAGCCAGATGGTGATGATGGTGATGGCAGCTCTGGCGGTGACGACCGAGTACCGCTTCGGCACCATCAGAACCAGCTTCCAGGCGGTTCCGCAACGCGCTGCGCTGCTGCTGGGCAAGACAGCCGTGGTCGCCGCGCTGGCCGGTGTTGTCGGTCTGGTCGCTTCGTTCGGAGCCTGGGGAGTCGGCAATCTTTTCGTCAACTCGCCCAACCTGGCCATCGACACAGGTGCTGAATGGCGTCTGGTCGCCGGGCAGGGACTGGTCTTCGCGATCTCGGCCGTCATTGCGGTGTCGGTGGGCATCCTGATCCGGCAGAGCGCCGGAGCGGTCGCGATCTTGATCTTGTGGCCGCTGGCGGTCGAGAACCTCTTCAACCTGATCCCGAAGATCGGCGACGACATGGCGAGATGGTCGCCGTTCGCCAACGGTAGTTCGTTCCTCAACCAGGGCCAGGACTTCGGTCTGGCCGGGGCGAACGCCGGGGGCGGCCAGTTCGCGCTGAGTCCCTGGTGGGCGCTGCTCTACTTCGCCGGCTGGGCCGCGGCGTTGCTGGCGATCGCCCTGTTCTCCGCGAGCAAGCGCGACGCCTGACGAACGGCCGCCGGGTTGCTCAGCAGCCCGGCGGTGCGAGGCCCTTCCCGCTCCCGAAGGTAAAGTTCTCGGCGGCTGGGTGGCGGCCGGTGGCCGGACCGTCTAGCGTCCGTGCATGACCGACTGGGCGCGGGTGTGCGCCGACGGCTTCGCCGTACCATCCGACCGACCGCTGGCTGAGCTCGTCGCGGAGCTGTCCGCGATGCTCCGCTCGCCTGACCCGGCCGTGCGGGACCAGCAGGCCTACTCGACGCTGGCGACCTGGATCGGGCGGAGGGTGCTCGGCCGGGACGAGCTGCGGGCGCTCGGCGCGGAGATGGTCGCGCGGTTCACGGACCCGGAGATCCAGGCCCGGACATTCGCGCCGTTGATCCTCGCCTCGATCGTTTCGGTCGGCGTCTTCGAGCCCGCCTGGGTGCCGCCCTTCGAACGCTGGTACGTCGCGGAGGAGGACCTTCGCGGGTACGACGCGAAGCTCGGCTGGTTGCACGCCGTGGCCCATGGGAGCGACCTGCTGGGCGCCCTGGCGCTGGTCCCTGCGGTGGAGCCCCTGCAGATGCTGGAGCTGGGTATCGGGCGGCTGCTGACGCCGACCGAGTACGTGCTGCGCGATCTGGAGGACGACCGGCTGGGCTCCGCGTTGGCTGCCACGCTCACCCGTAGCGACCTGACCGAGGCGGACGCGGTCGCGTGGCTCGAGCCGGCGATCCGTGCTGTGGTGCTCGGCGGGGATGACCCGGGGGTCCGCCCGGAGGTGTCGAACACCTTGCGCACGTTGCGGATGGTCTACCTCCTGGTCGACCGGGGCCTGCCGCTGCCGAGCGCGACGGATCCGGTGGCCGTCATACACCGAGATGCCGTTCGCGCCCGGCTGGTGGAGGTCTTCCGCGCCGCGACGCCTTACTTCTTCGCTGTTGACTGAGCCTCCCTTTATGCCTGCGAGGATGGCGGGGTGATGAGTGAGCAAGCGGCCACCGAGTTGACGGACGAGGCAGCCGGAGCGCTCCGGGATGCGTTCGACGCGGCGGGCTACACGGTCGAGGGTGTTGCCGATCGCCTGGGTCCGCAGGCCAACGCGGCGCTCGGCCGGAACGAGACTGTCCCGGCCTGGCGTGCCACCGAGAACGGCGATCCGCTGGACACCATGATCAGGCTCTTCCTGTTGCAGCGACCAGTGCCGGAACCCCTTCTGGGCATGGCATTCCCGGGCATCCTCGACGAATTGGCCGGCATCGGTCTGTTGGTCGCCGAGGGCAGTGACCTGCGTGCCGCCGTGGACGTCCGGCCGTACTCCGAAGATGACCGGCGGTGGTGGGTGGTGGCCGATCTGACCCCCGGGCTGGACGGTCGCCGGGAGCCGATGCGCCCCGACTACGTGCTGGGAATCGCACCCGCCAGTCTGAGCCTGGTCAAGCTGACCGTGCCGGTAGTGGCCGGCAGCGCGCTGGATCTCGGGACCGGCTGCGGGATCCAGGCCCTGCACCTGGCCGACCGGGTCGACCGGATCGTTGCGACTGACGTGAATCCTCGTGCGCTCCAGCTCACCCGGTGGACGGCAGCGCTCAACCAGGTGCGACTCGACGTACGGGCCGGGAGTCTCTACGAGCCCGTCGCGGATGAGCGGTTCGACCTGATCGTCAGCAACCCGCCGTACGTGATCGCGCCGCCGGGGGACGGGCGGCTCACGTACCGCGAGACCGGGTTCGCCGGCGACTCCGTGGTGGAGCAGTTGGTCCGGAAGGCGCCTCAGCACCTCAACGACGGCGGCTGGTGCCAGCTGCTCGCCAACTGGACCTGCGTCCGCGGTCAGGACTGGCGCGAGCGCCTGGCGGGCTGGACCGGCGACCGCTCGAGCTGGGTGGTGCAGCGCGAGCAACTGGACCCGGCCGAGTACGTCGAGCTGTGGTTGCGCGACGCGGGCCTGCACGGCT